>JANMKS010000334.1:0-2520 GCA_031372155.1 Sphingomonas sp. | reverse complement strand
TTCGATCACTGCGACATTGCGGATCCCGTATTTTTTCGCGAGGTAATACGCCGCGCCAAGGCCGTGCCCGCCGGCCCCCACGATGATCGCGTCATAGGCTGGCTTCGGCTGCGCATCGGGCCAGTGCACGGGCCAGCCTTTATGCCCGCTCAAAGCATTGGCAAACAGGGTCAGCGCGCTAAAGCGCGTCATGCGAGCCCAGCCCGTGCCGCTTCGACGTAGAAACGCTTGAAATCCTCGACGAACTTTTCCTCTAGCGCATAGGGGCCGGGCCGGTAGCCATCGGTCGCAATGCCGCGATGGTTGAGGCTCGACAAATGCCCGTCCTGCGCGTTGGTCGTGCGCCACAGCGCAGCGAGCCGATCGGGGTCATAATCAATGCCTTCGACGGCATCCTCGTGCACGAGCCAACTGGTTCGCAGCCGCGTCTGGCCGGGCGATAGCGGGGTCAGCGAAAAGGTGACGACGTGATCGCAGCAGAAATGGTGCCAGCTGTTGGGCTGGGTCCACACCGAAAGGCTCGAGCTTTCAGGCTCGATGAAAGGACCAATCAACTTTCGCGAGGCGAGCTTGCCGTCGATCGACTGGGTGACGGCCCCTTCGGCGAGCGGCAGCCGGGCGATCCGATGCCACCAGCCGTCAGGAAACTGAACCAGTTCGCGATAGAGTCCGAGCGCCTTCCAGTCTTCGCGCTTTGCCGCCAGCCTCGCTTCATAGGCCGCATCGCTCGCAGCCTCCGTTGCGCTGTCCTCCAGGAGCCCCTTGCCGAAGCCATAAGTGCCAAGCACGCCGATCAGTTCGGGATGCCCGACGTCGCAATGATAGCATTCGCGATTGTTTTCCATCACGAGCTTCCAGTTCGCGTCCTCGACCAGCTCGTCCTGCACGGCCACTTTGCACCGTTCGAGATCATAGACTGCAACTTGATCGACAATGTCGGCCTTCACCCGGTCAATGGGCGGTGGCGCATCGCCCATGCAGATGAAAATCAACCCACCGATATTCTCGAGCGCGACCGGCAACAGGCCATGGTCCTGCTTGTCGAAATCCGCTGCCATGCCGCGCGCGGCGAGCAATGTACCGTCAAGGCCGTAGGTCCATTGATGATAAGGGCACATCAGCCGAGGCGCGCGGCCGCGCTGCGCTTCGCAGATGCGCGCGCCACGGTGTCGGCAACTGTTCCAGAAGGCGCGGACGTCTCCGTGCCGACCGCGCACGATGATGACGGAATTGTGCGCCACCTCGAACACAAAGTAATCGCCCGGTTTCTTCACGTGCGCGACGGTGCAGGCGTAGAGCCACACTGATTTGAGCATCACTTCGGTATCGAAGGTGAACGCCGCCTCACTGACATAAAGGCCGCCTGGCAAGGAATGCCCTTCGCGGTCCTGCTGCAGCCATTCGCCGACGGGTGCGAAGCGCGACATAGGCCTAGCTCCTCAACGCCGTGTTGTCGGGATCGAACGGTGAGTCCGGAATTACCGTGGCGCGATGCATCGTCCCCAAGATGGCAATTTCGAAGTCCGTTCCGACCGCCGCCAGCGTGGGCGGCACCATCGCCAGCGCAAGCGACTTTCCGACCCGCCAGCCATAACCGCCCGAAGTCGTGCGCCCGACGACCCTGCCTTTGTGGAACATCGGTTCAGAGCCTCTGGCATCGGCGTCGGTGACGTCGTGGACCTCCAGCGTCACAAGCTGGTTGGCGAGGCCGTGCGACTGTGCGGCGAGCAAGCCCTCCTTGCCGAAAAAACCGGCCTTCTTCAGGCTGATGAAGCGGTCCAGCCCGCTTTCGTGCGCCGAATATTCGGTCGAGAGTTCGCGCGGGATCAGCTTGTAGCTCTTCTCGAGCGCCATCAGCGTCATCGCCCGGATGCCGAAGGGCTTGATCGAAAATTCCGCCCCGGCCTCGATCAATAGGTCGAACACATAGTTCTGCATCTCGATCGGATGATGAATTTCCCACCCGAGCTCCCCGATGAAATTGACGCGCAACGCCTCGACGCGGGCCAGGCCGATGCTGATCGTCCTGCCGGTCAGCCACGGGAAGGCACCGTTCGACAGATCGCAATCGGTCAGCTTTTGCAGCAGGTCGCGCGAACGCGGGCCTGCCAGCACCAGCACGCCCATCGATGTAGTAAGCCGTTCGAAATCGACCGAGCCGTCGCGCGGCATCGCCTTTTTCAGATAGTCGTGATCGTGGCGTTCATAGGCCCCGGCAGAGACGAGATAAAAGCTCTGCGGCGCCCTTTTGTAGACGGTAAATTCGCAGCGGACTCCCCCCTTTGCCGTCAGTAGATATGACAGCGATACCCGCCCGACCTTTTTGGGGACTGCATTGGTCAGCAGGCCGTCGAGCCAGGCCTCCGCACCCGGCCCTGAAATTGCGCATTTGGCAAAGGCGCTCATGTCTTGAAGGCCGACGTGCGCGTGGACGTGGCGGCATTCGGCCCCGACATGCTCGAAATAGTTCGATCGGCGGAAAGACCATTTTTCGCGCACTGGCTCACCGGGTACGACGGG
>JANMKS010000305.1:0-1671 GCA_031372155.1 Sphingomonas sp. | reverse complement strand
ACTCGACCGGCGGGCAGGGGACGAAACCCCTCGCGTTGCAATTCGCCGCATCCAACCGCTCGAAACACTGGCGGGCAGCGCTAGGCTCAAAGCGGAAATCATGACGGGAACGCCCGCTGCGCTGTCGGCGCTGGCCGGGCTGCTGGCCGGGGCGAGGGGCGGGCGCAGCGAAATCACGGTCCGCGCGGCACTCCCTGACGGTTGCGAGGCAGTGATCCTGCTCGGGCGCGATTTCCTCATCGACGGCGAGATTGCCGACAAGATCGGCGAAATACCTGGAGTCGACGCGATCTCGCTGGCCACGGCAGAGCCACGACTCGCGCTCGTTTCCTAGCTATCGGCCCAGCTGGCTCGCAATTCGGCTGCCGAGACATCGAATGCCTCCCAAGCGCGCCACGCAAGCGCGCCGCCGACACTTATCCTTCGCACGCCCGCGTCGGCTAGCTGCGCCGGGGTGAACGCATCGCCCATCAACAGCACGTTAAGCGGCTTGGGTGCCACCGCGCGCACCAACGCCTCCACCGTTTCCAAATCGCGGACGCCCGGCGCATAGAGGCAATCGGCCCCTGCTTCAGCAAAAGCGCGCAGGCGCTGTGTTGCCAGCGCGACATCGGGCTTTCCGACCAGATAGGCTTCGCACCGCGCGACGAGCATCACGTCCTCGCCCGAAGCGTCGATCGCCGCCCGCGCCGCCGCCACACAGGCAACGGCATTGCTCTCATCGCGGAGGCCATCACCTTGCCGGTCTTCGATCGACAGGCCTGAAATGCCGGTCGCGATGGCGCGCGTCACATTCTGCCCCACACCATCGGCAGTGTCAGCAAATCCGTTCTCGAAGTCCGCATTCACTGGCAGCTCGGTCGCCGGCACGATCTGAGCCAGATGCGCCAGCGCATCGGCGAGCGTGATCTCATAGTCCTGCTTTCCCAGCGACCAGGCGCACGCCGCGCTCGACGTCGCCAGAGCCTGAAAGTCTAGCTTCGCCAATCGTCGCGCGCTCCCTGCATCCCACGGATTGGGCAAGAGGAATGTTCCGGATGCGTGCAGCCGGCGAAAAGCGGCGCGGCGTTCGCCAATAGTTGCAGTCATGGCGTTCCTCTACGATAGTTCGGGAGCCAGCGTGGCATAGAACGTCACGCGGCACACAGTTGAATCTGGGCGGGGGAACGAGAATGCTGCTGGGGGCAATGCAGGACTGGTCTTTGCGGGTCACGCACCTGATCGACCATGCCGCGCGTGAATGCAGCTTGCGAGAGATCGTGACGCGCTGGGGCGACGGGTCGATCGAGCGGACCGACTGGGCAGGGGTCGCGCATGATGCAAAACGGCTGGCACAGGCGCTCGTCGATTTCGGCCTTCGGCCCGGCGACCGCGTGGCAACCTTGGCGATGAACCATCACCGCCACCTTGTCGCCTGGTATGGAGCGATTGGCATGGGCGGCGTCATCCACACGCTCAACGTGCGTCTGTTCGACGAACAGCTCGTCTACATCATCAATCATGCCGAAGACCGCGTCCTCATGTACGACACGGTCTTTGCGCCGCTGGTCGAGCGCTTGCGGCCGCAGTTGAACAGTGTCGAACATTTCGTCTGCTTCGACAACGAATACGTGCCCCTGTTGGAGGCGCACGACGGCAACTACGAATGGCACGTCGGCGACGAGCGCGATC
>JANMKS010000301.1:0-2981 GCA_031372155.1 Sphingomonas sp. | reverse complement strand
GTTCACGGTCGTCGGTATGTCCAATGACCAACTCATAGGCTTTTATGCCCTGCTTACCCTCGCGTCGCTCGCCGGCTTGGTGATCAGCGTGCTTCTGCTCAACCCGCTCGATTTGCTGCGACCGGTGATTTTCGCCACCGCGCTCATCGCAATCGGTGCATTCATGGATGCGAGCGCGACCAACCTGACGCGACCCGCCAATTTGTTTCTGAGCCAGGCGCTGATCGCGTTTGCCGCTATTTACTTCGTCGGTCCGACGATGATGGTGGGTTTGTTGCGCGCGCTCGCGAAAGGCCCGAGCCATATCATCAGCTTCTCCGCTATTTTCAGCATTTCGCAGACGCTCGGCGGCATCGGCGGCGCGGCGCTTCTCGGGAGCTTCCAGATTATCCGCGAGAAGTTCCATTCGAATGCCCTGGCGCAGTCGCTGGTGCTGACCGATCCCCTGGTGGCGACGCGCGTTCAGCAGCTGGCCGGAGCCTATGCGCGGACGCTTAGCGACCCGGTCCAACGCCAGACGCAAGGGATCAACCTGCTCGGTCAACAAGTCGCCCGAGAGGCCAATATCCTCGCGTTCAACGATGTGTTCCTGCTGATCGGCATCCTTGCGTCGCTGGTATTCGTCTGGCTCGTGGTGCGCTGGGCCGTGCTCAAGCGTCAGGGGATCAACCCACTCGCAGCCGAGCTGGCGGCGCTTCAAAAAATGATTGCGCAAAGGCAGGCGAGATGATGGACGATGGCAGCCCGGTGCGGAGCGACAAGGTTCCAGACCCCGACGAAACGGTTCGGCTCGATGATCCCGTGGAGACATCTTCGGGCAGCATCGAGGAGCCGCCACAAGCGCGCCGGGGCTGGGCACCACCCCGCGGCGGTCGCGCGACGACGCTTGGCTTCGTCACGCTGGCGATCGCCGGCGTTTTGCTGATCCTCTACGCATGGCAGCTCCCACCGTTCGTCTCGACGATCGAAACAACCGAAAATGCCTATGTTCGGGGACAGACTACGATCATCGCGCCGCAGGTCAGCGGATATGTCGCCGAGGTGCTCGTTCAGGATTTCGACACCGTGCGCGCGGGGCAGGTGATCGCACGGATCGACAATCGCATTTACCAGCAGCGCTTCGAACAGGCGATGGCGGCCCGTGACGGCCAGATCGCGACTCTCGCCAACGCAGAGCAGAGTCAGCGATCGAGCGCCGCGACGCTGGGCGGGCAGGCAGCAGCAGTGATGAATGCTCGCGCGCAGCTCCAGCGCGCTCAGGCTGACATGCGCCGGGTCAACGAACTCGTGCAGGAAGGATCGGTATCGCTGCGCGAACGCGACCAGACGCTCGCCGCGCTGCGCCAGGCAGAAGCGGGCGTGCTTCAGGCGCAAGCCCAGCGCAGCGTCGCTGCCGAACAGGTCCGTACCGTACAGGTCGGACGTGGCGGGCTGAAGGCCGCTGTGTCGGGTGCCGATGCGGCGGTGCGTCTCGCGCAAATCGATCTCGCGAACACGATTATCCGGGCACCCCAAAGCGGGCGCCTGGGCGAAGTTGCGGTGAGGCTAGGGCAATTCGTGACGGCGGGCACACAGTTGACCACGCTCGTCCCGCCACGGGTCTGGGTTTCCGCCAACTTCAAGGAAGCCCAAACCGCGCGCATCGCGCCGGGACAGCCAGCGACGATTCGTGTCGATGCGTTGGGTGGCACAGAGTTGCGCGGAACCGTCGAGCGCCTGTCCCCGGCAGCAGGCAGCGAGTTTTCGGTTATCCGGCCCGACAATGCGACCGGCAACTTCGTCAAAGTCGCGCAACGCATCACGGTCCGTATCGCCCTCGACACGCGCGATCCGCTCTACCGCCGACTCAGCCCAGGGATGTCCGTCGAAGCGCGGGTCGATACCGGACTGCGGCGATGACCGTGCGATATATCGGGCTGGTCGTTGCGGCTTCGCTTGCGTCGACCGGCTGTGTGCCGGCGCAGGTGGCACGCCCCGATGCGGCGCGGATCGTGGTGCCGCCCGCGTGGCGAACGCCGTTAATAGCGACCAAGCCGCTTCAAAGTCAGTGGTGGCGCGACTTCGGTGACCCAGCGCTCGACCGCCTTGTCAGCGAGGCGATTGCGAACAACCCGGACATTGCAGTGGCTGCCGCGCGAGTCCGCGAGGCGCGTGCCCAGGAAGCGCTTTCGCGCGCTCAGCTCTTGCCGTCGCTCGATCTGGGAGCGGGCGGCAGCTATAGTCGGACCGTCAGCCCTTTCGGAACGCCGACGACGAACGCGGGCGTCCAACCGGTTTTTCAGGCGGCCTATGAGGTCGATCTATTCGGTCGTATCGACAATCAGATTACGGCCGCACGCTTGAATGCAGAAGCACTCGCCGCTGCACGGGATGCGGCAACGCTCAGCATTACCGCAGCTACAGTGTCCGGATACCTGACGCTGCTTGGGCTCGACGGACGGCTGGCGGTCGTGCGCGACACAATTGCATCGCGCGCGGAGGGCCTGCGGATTGCACGCTCGCGGGCGCGTGTGGGCTACACCTCGGAGCTCGAACTGCGGCAGGCAGAGTCCGAATATCAGGCCACCTTGCTGATTCTGCCACAGGTCCAGTTGGCGATCGCCCGGCAGGAGAACGCGCTCAGCGTCTTGGCCGGTCGCGCACCCGCCGCCATTGCGCGGAATTCGACGATCGCCGGTCTGCCGCCACCGGGAATAGCCTCTGGCCTGCCGTCCGACATTTTGCGCCGCAGGCCTGACATTGCTCAAGCCGAGCGGACGCTTGCTGCTTCGGACGCCACGATCGCTGCCGCTCGCGCTCAATACCTTCCCAGCCTTCGCTTGACCGGATCGGGCGGCGCTGTCCTCTCGACAGCGCTCGCCAACCCCCTCGGCATCTGGTCACTGGGTGCCAGCATTCTGGCCCCGATCTTCGAAGGAGGGCGACTGCGCGCAAACGTCGATGCTTCAACCGCCCGGCGTGACCAGGCGGCCTTCGCCTAT
>JANMKS010000299.1:0-4305 GCA_031372155.1 Sphingomonas sp. | reverse complement strand
GGCATTCACCTCACGATGGGACATGCGCTGAAGACCACCGGTCAGCAGGCGGATGCGATTGTGGCCTACACCCGTGCCTATCACCTGAAGCCCGATTTCGGCGACGCATATTGGAGCCTTGCCAATCTCAAGACCTACCGCTTCGACACTGAACAGATTGCGGCCATGCGGGCGATTGAGGATGCGCCAACGACGCAGCTCGCTGATCGCTATCACCTCTGTTTCGCTCTCGGCAAAGCACTTGAGGACCACGGCGCGTATTCCGATTCATTTGCCTATTACGATCGTGGTAACCGGCTAAAGCGCGAGGAGGTCGGCTATGACTGGCGTCGCGTCACGCGCGAGATCGACCGGCAGATCGAATTTACACCTGCCGAATTGTTCGCAGTCAATACAGGGTCGGGCGATGGCGCGCGCGACCCCGTCTTCATCCTGGGTCTGCCGCGTGCGGGCTCGACCTTGCTCGAACAGATCCTTGCGTCGCACAGCTTGATCGAGGGCACGATGGAGTTGCCCAACATCCTTGCGCTGAGCCACAAGCTGGGTGGCCGCCGCCGCATCGACGAGGAACCCGACTATCCGGCCAATCTCGGTGAACTTTCCGCCGCCGATTTCTCCGCGTTCGGGGAAGCCTTCATCGCGGATACGGCGATCCACCGGAAATCAGGCAAGCCGTTCTTCATCGATAAGATGCCGAACAATTTTCGGCATATCGGACTCATTCACCTGATTCTGCCAAATGCGAAGATCATCGATGCGCGACGCGGCGCGATGAGCTGTTGCTTCTCGGGATTCAAGCAACTGTTCGCCGAAGGACAGGAGTTCACTTATGGTCTTGAGGAGGTCGGGCATTACTACAGCGATTATGTGCGCCTGATGACCCATTGGGACACTGTGTTGCCCGGCAAGGTGCTGCGCGTCACCTATGAAGACGTGGTGGCAGATCTCGAGCCGCAAGTCCGCCGCATGCTCGATTTCCTCGAACTGCCCTTCGAGAACGCCTGCCTGGATTTCCACCGGACCGAGCGTGCGGTGCGCACGGCGAGCTCTGAGCAGGTGCGCCAACCGATCTTCAAAAGCGGAGTCGATCACTGGGAGAATTTTTCTCCTTGGCTCGGTCCGCTCCGGGCCGTCCTCGGCCGTGAACTCTCAGCGACTTGAAAGACTGAAAATGGCAATTGCAGCGACCGCAACCTCCACGATCGACGAAACCATACTGCCGTCGGTGGGAGTGCGCTGGTATGTGCTCGTCATCATGATGTTGGCTTATACGATCAACATCGCCGATCGATATGTCATGTCTACCGTGCTCGAGCAGATCCGGCTCGAGCTCAAGCTGACCGACAGTGGTGTGGCGTTCCTGACCGGCGTGTCGCTCGCGCTGTTTTACGTTGGCATGGGAATCCCGCTGTCCTGGATCGCCGACCGGTGGAACCGGCGCAATCTGCTGGCGATCTCGATCACGATATGGTCGGCAATGACGACACTATGCGGGCTTTCGCGCGGCTATTATGACTTGCTGCTTGCACGCATTGGCGTCGGCGTCGGCGAGGCGGGCGGGACGCCGTCGTGCGCGTCGATCGTCTGCGACAATTTCCCTGCGAGCCGCCGCCCCATGGCGCTGACCATCTTTGCGCTGGGGGCGCCGATCGGCGCATGGCTGGGAGCGGACATGGCCGGGGCCGTAGCGAATGCTTATACGTGGCGCGCCGCGTTTCTAGTGCTGGGCATTCCCGGACTGCTGCTCGCGATGCTTATCATGCTGACGATCAAGGAGCCCAAGCGCGGTTGCCTGGATGCCGTAAGCAATAACGATACGCCGAGCCTGGGCGATACGCTCAGATTCTTGTGGAGCCAGAAATCGGCAGTGCATGTTCTCATGGGCAGTGGCGTTTCGGCGTTGTGGGGTTGGGGTCTCATGTGGTTCACGCCAACCTTCATCCAGCGAACCTATGGTCTGGACGTCGGCGCGGCGGGTTCGGTTGTCGGACCGATCCACCTTATTATGGGCATTGCCGCGTCGCTGCTCACGGCCTGGATGCTCTCGCGTCCGTCGTTCATCGATCCGCGGCGTATTGTGTGGCTGCTCGGCGGGGTTACGGCGGTGGCCACGGTGCCGTCCATCATGGCCTATTACACCCACTCGTTACAGTTCGCGACGCTCATGTGGTGGATCTTCATTCCCGCGATCTACTTCTACATTGGTCCCGCCTTTGCCCTCGGCCAGAATCTTGCGCCGCCAAAAATGCGCGCAATGTTCAGCGCCGTTGCGCTGTTGGTCGCCAACGTGTTCAATCTGATCGTCGCGCCACAGGGTGTCGGCTTGCTCAGCGATTATTTTGCGGGACCGGCGGGCGCCGACGCCGCGTCGCTGCGGCTGGCGTTGCTCGTACTGGCTCCGACGGGATTCTGGGCGGCATTCCATTATTTTATGGCCGCAAAGCACATTATTGCCGACCAGAGGCGCGCGATCGGCTATGTCTGAGGATCACATGCTGAAATCATACATCAACGGTATATGGGTTCTCCCGCGGACCTCGACGGCTACGGTCGAAGCGATCAACCCGGCGACGGAAGCTGTTGCGGCAACGGTTGCACTATGTGGCGCCGATGATGTCGATCTGGCCGTTAGGTCGGCGCGTGCTGCGTTTGTTGGCTATGCCGCGCTTTCGCTCGACGCACGGATCGCGCTCGTCGAAAAGCTGATCGCGATTTTCGAGCGTCGTTACGACGAAATGGTCCTCGCAATCTCGACCGAGATGGGCGCACCCTATGACCTGTCATACAATGCTCAGGCGGAATGCGGGCCCGGCCATCTGAAGGAAACGATCACTGCCGCGCGCGCAATGACGTGGGAACGCGAAATCGCACCGGGCGCCAACGTGGTGCACGAACCTATCGGCGTGTGTGCGCTGATCACACCGTGGAACTGGCCGCTCAACCAGCTGGCGGCAAAGGTCGCGCCTGCGCTCGTCACGGGCTGCACGATGGTGCTCAAGCCGAGCGAGGTCGCACCGCTTTCGGCCCAGTTGTTCGCTGAATTCATCGATGAAGCGGGCTTCCCGCCGGGCGTGTTCAATATGGTGCACGGTACCGGTTCCGGCATTGGCGATGCGCTGACCAGCCACCCATTGGTCGATATGATCTCGTTTACCGGATCGACACGTGCGGGGATACAGGTGGCAAAATCGGCCGCCGATACGGTAAAGCGCGTCAGCCAGGAGCTTGGCGGCAAGTCGGCGAACGTTGTCTTTGCTGACAGCGACCTGGAAGCAGCAGTGACGCGCGGCGTGCGCCATTGTTTCGAAAACGCCGGACAGTCGTGCAACGCGCCGACGCGCATGCTGGTGGAGGCTAGAGTCTATGACGAAGCGGTGACAATCGCGGCGCGCGTGGCGAATGAAACCAAGCTCGGCGATCCGCGTGAAAAGGGTTCGCACCTCGGGCCGGTCGTCAGCGCGCTGCAATATGGCAAGATCCAGAAGCTCATTCAGGCCGGAATCGACGAAGGCGCAACCCTCGTCGCCGGCGGTGTCGGCCGCGCCGCCGGCTTTGATCGTGGCTATTTTGTGAAACCCACGGTGTTTGCGGGCGTGCACAACAAGATGACGATCGCGCAAGAAGAAGTATTCGGCCCGGTGCTCGTGATGATCCCATTCGCCACCGAAGCCGAGGCGATCGCGATCGCGAACGATTCACCTTATGGTCTGGCGGGCTATGTGCAGAGCAGCGACATCGATCGTGCTCGCCGCGTCGCGCGCGCAATTCGCGCGGGGAGTGTCCACATCAACGGAGCAGGCCAAGGCTACCAAGCGCCTTTCGGCGGCTACAAGCAGTCGGGCAACGGCCGCGAATGGGGCGAATATGGGTTGCATGACTTCCTTGAGGTAAAAGTAGTCAACGGATTTTATCCGGCATGAAGCTTGCCGACATCGAAACGTTCGTAGTCGGCAATCCGCCACCGCATTTCGGTGGACGCTATTTCGTCTTCGTAAAGCTGACGACCGCCTGCGGAATCTCGGGCATTGGCGAAGCCTATTGCGTGCCGTTCGCGCCCAATCTCGTTGCAGCAATGATCGAGGATGTATTTGCGCGCTATGCCGCAGGGCGTGATCCGCATGACATCGAGGCACTGTGGCGGCGGGTCTATTCGAGCGGATTTACTCAGCACCCTGACCTCACGCTGATGGGCGTGTTGAGCGCGCTCGAAATGGCGTGCTGGGACATCATCGGGAAAGCTGCGGGACAGCCCATTTACAAGTTGCTCGGCGGGCAGGTGCACGAGCGGCTACGTGCCTATACCTA
>JANMKS010000292.1:0-2134 GCA_031372155.1 Sphingomonas sp. | reverse complement strand
CGATCACGGACCGCGCAGGCGAACCGTCAGCGTTTTCATCACGACCCAATGCGATTCCCCGTTCCCGGGCAACGCTAGCTTGCGGAGGCCCAAGCGCCAACTGTGCAATTGCCGAGCGCGGCGCAAGCGCCTAGCTAAAGCACATGAGGGCGATGAGCGACAGTTTCGGGCGACACATCGATTATGTGCGGTTGTCGCTGACCGATCGCTGCGATTTGCGGTGCCGATATTGCATGGCCGAGGACATGACGTTTCTTCCGCGCGGCGAAGTGCTGACACTCGAGGAGATCGTCACGCTTGCCCGGCACTTCGTCCGGCGTGGTGTGAAGCGCATCCGGCTGACGGGCGGCGAGCCGCTGGTGCGACGCGGCGCGCTGCAAGTCGTGGCGGGCATCGGCAAGATGATTGGACACGGCCTGGACGAGGTCACGCTGACGACCAACGGCACGCGGCTGCGCGAATTTGCCGAGGCGCTGCATGACGCAGGCGTGCGGCGGCGGATCAACGTCAGCCTCGACACCCGCGATCCCGACAAATTCCGGCATATCACACGGCACGGCGACGTCGCGCGCGTGCTCGACGGAATCGCCGCGGCGAGCGACGCGGGGCTGTCGGTCAAGATCAACATGGTTGCGCTGAAAGGGCTGAACGAGGACGAGATCGAGCCGATGCTGATCTGGTGCGGCGAGCAGGGTTTCGGCCTGTCGCTGATCGAAACGATGCCGCTCGGCATGATCGAGGACGATCGCACCGATCGATTTTTGCCGCTGACCCAGGTGCGGGCACGCCTTCAGGAACGCTTCACCTTCGAGCCGAGTTCGACGCGAACCGGGGGTCCGGCGCGGTACTGGAGCATTCCGGAGCTTGGCACGACGCTCGGCCTCATCTCTCCCTTGACGCATAATTTTTGCGACAGTTGCAACCGGGTGCGCGTGTCGGCGTCTGGACAGCTCTATATGTGCCTGGGGCATGAGGATAAGGTCGACCTTCGCGCCGCGCTGCGCTCCGGGGACGGCAGCGCGGTCGACGATGCCGTCGACACCGCACTGCGCTTGAAACCGCGCCGCCACGACTTCGACCTCGGCACACCGGCAACGCAGCGCCACATGAGCGTCACCGGCGGATGAGCGTAGCCGAGCCGAAGCGCGCATTACTGGTTTCCCCGACCGATGCTGCGGCGGATGCGGCGGAGCTGCTGCGGACGCGACGCGACTGGGTCGATCTGAAAAACGCGGATATGGTCGTTGCGCTGGGTGGCGACGGTTTCATGCTGCAGACGCTGCACGCTATGCTGGAGGCAAGGCGGATACTGCCGGTCTTCGGCATGAACCTGGGCACGGTCGGTTTCCTGATGAACGAGTGGAAGGCCAAGGGCCTCGACGCGCGCATCGAAGGTGCCAAGCTGTTCAGCGTGACGCCGCTTCGCATGGAGGCCGAGACGATCGAGGGCGAGCGCATATCGCTGCCCGCGATCAACGAAGTGTCGCTGCTGCGCGAAACACGCCAGACTGCAAAGCTGGAAGTGACGGTCAACGGTCGTGTCGTATTGCCAGAGCTCGTGTGCGACGGGGTGCTGGTTGCGACGCCCGCCGGGTCGACTGCGTATAATCTGTCGGCGCACGGGCCGATCCTGCCGCTTGGGTCGGCATTGCTTGCGCTGACGCCGATCAGCCCGTTTCGCCCGCGTCGCTGGCGGGGAGCGATCCTGCCCGAAACGGCGACCGTGCAGTTCCGCGTGCTCGATGCAGTGAAGCGCCCGGTGTCCGCCGTGGCGGACCAGCGCGAAGTCCGCGATGTCGCGACCGTCACGATCGCAATCGACCGCGCATCGACGCTGAAACTCCTGTTCGACCCCGAACATGCGCTCGACGACCGCATCGCGATGGAGCAATTCGTCGTGTGACTTGCAATTATACGCGGCGGTGGTAGTCCGCGCCTCTGCCGGTCGTTCCCCGATAGCTCAGCGGTAGAGTAGGTGACTGTTAATCACTTGGTCGTTGGTTCGAATCCAACTCGGGGAGCCAGCGCCAAGTCGCAGGACGATCGCAAAGGCAATTGTCGAGACGACGGAGCTCGGTGGCGTCAGCGAGCGACGACGAAGACGCGGCTGCGCCGCGGCCAAGATTCAAAAGAA
>JANMKS010000288.1:0-11404 GCA_031372155.1 Sphingomonas sp. | reverse complement strand
ATCGTCTTCCGACAGGTCGCGCGCGATGTTGGCGAGCTGAAACGCCATGCCGAGGTCTGAGGCACGGTCGAGTATTTCATTGTTGTCCGCCGGGACACCCATGACGACCGCCATCATGCAGCCGACGACGCCCGCGACATGATAGCAATAGCGCAACAGATCGTCCTCGGTGCGCGGTCGCCAGTCGTCGGCGTCAAGCGCGAACCCGGCGATATGATCGTCGATGAAGGCGTGCGGAATGCCGGTTTCGGCCGCGACCACTGCGAGGCCGTCGAAGGCGGGATTACCAGTGGCGTGCCCTGCGAGCGCCGAGTCGGTCAGAAATCTGATCGTGCCGAGGCGCGCTTGCGGATCGACGACGATGCTGCGTTGCCCGCCATGATCCTGTCCGTCGGCAAGATCGTCGCACGCGCGGCACCAGGCGTAGAGCAGCCAGGCGCGTTCGCGGGTGATGCGGTCAAACAGCCTGCTGGCGAGGGCGAACGATCTGGAACCCTTGGCGATCGATTGTCCCGCCGCCGCCACGAGCGCCGCACGGTTCACAGCTGGTCTGCCGTCATCCGGAAAATGGTATCGTGCGGCTGATAGCCGGACATTTGTACGAGCAAGCCGTCGAGCGTGTCGTCGACGATCAGGATGCCCGCGTGCTGCGGACGGACGAAGCCGACCGATTTCATGTGTTCGTTGAACGCGATCAGCGAGTCGTAAAAGCCGTTGACGTTGAGTAGCCCGACCGGCTTTTCGTGATAGCCGAGTTGCGCCCAGCTGACCGCTTCCCACAATTCGTCCATCGTGCCGACGCCGCCCGGCAGCGTGACGAAACCGTCGCAAAGGTCGGTGAACTTTGCCTTGCGCTCGTGCATGCCCGATACGACGTGGAGGTCGGTGCAGCCGCGATGTGCGACTTCGGCGTTGACGAGCGCTTCGGGTATGACACCGATCACCTCGCCCCCCGCCGCGAGTGCCCCGTCGGCGACGGCGCCCATCAGCCCGAGCCTGCCGCCGCCATAGACGATGCCGATGCCGCGTTCCGCCAGCGCGCGGCCGACGTCGCGCGCGGTTTCGATATAGACCGGATCGGCAGGTGTCGCCGACCCGCAATAGACGGCGAGGCGAGTCACCTCATGTCCTCGATCATCAGTGCCGCCGTCGCCTTCGCGCTGCCGACGACACCCGGGATTCCTGCACCCGGATGTGTGCCGGCACCGACGAAATAAAGGTTGTTGATCACGTCGTCGCGGTTGTGGACACGAAACCATGCGCTTTGCGTGAGCACGGGTTCGAGGCTGAACGCGCTGCCCATATGTGCGTTCAGGTCGCGGCCGAAATCGCTGGGGCTGTAATAGAATTCGGTCACGATGCGTTCGCGGATGTCGGGGATCAGGCGCTTTTGCACTTCGTCGAGAATGCGTTCCTTCAGGATCTCTCCGACGTCGCCGTCCCAGTCCGCGGGAAACTTCGCTGTGTTGGGCACGGGGCACAGCGCGTAGAATGTCGAGCATCCCTCCGGCGCCATCGACGGATCGGTGACGGTCGGGTGATGGAGATAAAGCGAGAAATCCTCGCTGAGCACGCCGTGATTGTAGATGTCGTCGAGCAGCCCTTTGTAGCGCGGGCCGAACAGGATCATGTGGTGCGGAATGCCCGGCCACGTCCCTTTGATCCCGAAATGCGCGACGAACAGCGACGGCGAGTATTTCTTGCGGAGCAGCGCGTTGGTCGCGCGCTTGCCGCGGATCGATCGCTTGATGAGATCGCGGTAGGTGTGGACGATATCGCCGTTCGACGCGACCGCATCGGCATCACTCTGCCACCCGCTTTGGGTGCGAACGCCCGTCACTTTCTCGCCTAGCATCTCGATCTCCGCGACCGGATCGCCGAGGCGAAGCACCCCGCCGAGGCGTTCGAAATGGGTGACCATTCCGGCGATCAACTTGTTGGTGCCGCCCTTTGCGAACCAGACGCCGCCGTCCTTTTCGAGCTTGTGGATGAGCGCATAGATTGCGCTCGTCGTCATTGGATTGCCGCCG
The DNA here is from genome assembly GCA_031372155.1 of Sphingomonas sp. GTDB lineage: Bacteria > Pseudomonadota > Alphaproteobacteria > Sphingomonadales > Sphingomonadaceae > Sphingomonas_O. The sequence goes on along the minus strand of JANMKS010000288.1, from coordinate 9,374 downwards.
ACGAGGAGCGTGTGGAAGCTCAATGCCTCGCGCAGTTTTTCCGACTTCACGAAGCTCGACACCATCGAATAGACGCTGCGCCATGCCTGATATTTCGCGAGCGCGGGTGCCGCCTTGATCATCGAGGCGAAGTCGAGGAACGCGACCGTGCCGAGCTTCAGATAGCCCTCGCGGTAAACGCCGGCCGAATATTCGAGGAAGCGCGCATAACCGGCCACGTCGTCGGGATTGAGCTTGGCAATCTCGGCACGAAGCGAAGGCTCGTCATTCGAATAATCGAAGTTCGTGCCGTCGGGCCAGTTCAGTCGATAAAATGGCGTGACCGGCATCAGCGTGACGTCGTCGGCCATGTCGCGGCCCGACAAGGCCCACAGTTGTTGCAGGCAATCGGGATCGGTAATGACGGTCGGACCCGCGTCGAATACGAAGCCGTCCTTTTCCCAGAAATAGGCACGACCGCCCGGTTTGTCCCGGCCCTCGACGATCGTGGTGGCAATCCCGGCGGATTGCAGGCGGATGGCGAGCGCAAGCCCGCCGAACCCAGCACCGATAACGACCGCACGCTTCAACTCAGCTCTCCTTCAACACGGTGAATGCCTTGAAAAACGGCACCGGGGGTTTGCCCGCCAAAATGCGCATCTTGTCGAAGGCATTGGTGCGTCCGGCGTAAAAGCGCCCGATGAGGCCGGGACGCAAGGTGTAAAATCGCTCGAGCACCTTGTAGCGCTTTTCAGGTTCGGCGACACGGAACAGCAAGCGGTCGAGAAGGCGGTAAAACCGTCCTGCTGCCCAACGCTCGGTCGCGAAACGGCGCATTGCCGTTTCCATTGCGGCGCCTGACAGGTCGGGCAGCGACGCGATGTACGAGGCTGTGCGGACGGCGTCAGGAAGCGAGAAACCGGTGGTGCCGTGAAACAAGGCAGCCCGGACGCCGATCTTTGCCGCCGATCCGCCCGACGCGAGGTAGCGGTCGAAGTCGCCGCCCATCGTCACGGGAAGCGCGCCGATCTCCTCGTGCAGCACCTCTGCGATGTCCCAGCCGTGCGCGGAGGCGTAGTCGGCGATACGCGCAACGAGCATCGACCGGCCGATTTCGGGCGTGTCGCTGTAATAGGTATCTTCGATAAAGAGCCGGTCGGGGCCGAACGGAAGCACGTAGATGAAGCGGTAACCGTCGATCTGATCGACGGTCGCGTCCATCACGATCGGGTGATCGAGTCCGTGCGGGCGCACCGTGCGCAATTCCTGGCCGATGAATTTCTGCCAGCCGAAATCAAGTGTCGCCAGATCTCCGGCCCCGCGCGCGTCGAGGACTCCGCCGGCGGAAATGCGGCTCTGATCCTCGAGATAGATCGTCGTCGGCGAGACTTCGACGGCCGCGCCGCGCACCGGGACGGCCTTACCGAGCGCAGCGCGCAACCGCTTGTCGAACGATCCCGAACGGATGGAATTGTAGGATGCCGGGATTTTGCGCGCGTAGCGGGGAAAGCGGACTTCGTAAGTGTCCCACCGGTGGTCGATGAACGGATCGATGATCCAGCGATCATCCGGATCGACGTCGGACGAAAAGAACGACCAGACGTGATTGCCGCCGAAGGTTTCGGCAGGGTCGATCACCCTCATCGACAGCTCAGGCCGCTTGACGCTGAGTGCATAGGCGACCAGTCCGCCCGCAAGACCGCCGCCGGCTATCGCGATGTCGCAGGTTTGGTCGGCAGGCATTGTGCATTCGCGCTTAGCCGAGTGGACCCGGAAGGCGAAGCATTTCGTTGGACAGAAGGATCACGCGAGGAAGTACAATGCCACTGACCAGCGACGACGACATTCGCACACTGTTGAGCGAGACCAGGACAATCGCAATGATCGGCGCCTCTGATCGACCGGATCGCGCCAGTTACGGCGTCATGGCGTTCCTGCAGGATCGCGGTTACCGCGTCTTGCCCGTCAATCCGTCGATTACCGGCGAGCATGTCCACGGCGAATTCGTCTGGCGCGAATTGAGCGAGATCGGCGAGCCGATCGACATGGTCGACATCTTCCGCAATTCCGAAGCCGCAGGGGAAGCGGTCGATCAGGCGATTGCGGCTGGGGCGAAATCGGTATGGATGCAGCTTGGGATCGTGAACGAGGCAGCGGCCGATCGGGCGGAAGCGGCGGGGCTGAAGGTCGTCATGGATCGCTGTCCAAAGATCGAGCTGGGACGACTGGACCTACGTTAGCGCACCGGAAAACGGGCGGCGATGGTTTCGAAGACAGCGACGTGCAGCGGGCGCAGGAACTTGCAGCCGTAAAGCGACTGCCGACGCCATGTGACGATCGCCTCCAGCGGCGCGAACGTGGGCAGATGCAGGAAGACGCGAGCCCCCACTGCGAGCGGCCCGATCATGCTGAAACAGAATCCAGTGGCAGAAAGGTCGAGGATTTCGACCGTCGTGCGACCGCACCCGGGTTCGCGGATGATCGCGTCTATCCTGACGTCCTGCCGCGTCGAGGCGCGTTTGCAATCTGCCAAGGTCAGTGACGTCATGCGACGTTAACGACGCCATCGGCGTAATCTTTAGCGCGGGATCATCCTTTGGCGGCTGTCTCGAGCCCGCCCTTAGTGGACGGCTTCGAGACATTGGTTTTCTTGGTCTTTTCCGCCTTGGGCTTGCGGGCTTCCTTGTTTGTTTTCTTTTGAGATTTGGCCATGTTCGATCCTTACGTCAGCGTCTTGCGAGCAGGCCATAACGCATGAAGCGGCCGTAGGCTTCACCCTATTGTGCAGCCTCGGTCGGAGGCGGGGTGTCGGGGACAAGTTCCATCACCTCGATATGCGCGTCGCTTGCCTGTCCGGGAAACACCAGCCGCCACTGAAAGTCGCCGATGCGTTCCAATACCCCGGCACGGTTACGACGGGGATCCCCGCCATAAGGCGTAATCGCCCCGCGTCCCTCTGCACTTCCGCCCAGAAAGATCATCCGTGCGTCGCCATCATCCCACAAGCGACCGCCGGGGCGCTGCGTACCAGTGCCTTTCGTGAAGGTCAGCAATGCGCCTTCGGTTTGAACGAAACAGTAGAAGGGCTTGAACCGCGCAAAGCCGATGCCGCGTCCGCTCGCCGAAATCCCGACCTTCACGATGCGACAGCGGTAACGACCGGGAGGGGGTGCAGGCCGCGGGAGCGCTGCCTTGGCTTCCAGCAATGTGCCCTCGGCCTGCACGGCCTTCCCAAACCGGCGCGACTGAGCCTCTCGCAATGCGGCGCTCCAGCTTGCTTCGATAAGCGAGATGCGCGTGAGATCGGCGGGAAGAGCGATTGCTTTCCAGTCACTTGGAAGTGCGTCGTCGGCGATCACGGTGACGCTCGCGCCGACCGGAACGGCCATCGGAGTGTGCGCGCAAGCCGATGCGAGAAGCCCCAAAGGTAACCAACGTGCCGCAGCCATCTTACTCACCTCTGTAACGCAAACCTGAACTCGTTAACGATAATTAACCGCTTAAAAGTTACTGAAAGGTAAAGAAACGCCTTCTGAGCGCTCATTTTGCCGTCCGCAGCGGCAAATCTACGGTGAATTGAAGCGTTTGGCTCTGCAAGTCGCTTGACGCGGGGGCAAAGAGGCAACATCCCTCTGCCCCAGCGCAGATACGGCGCGATAATCTCAAAGGGAGGACTATCATGGCGGACGCCAAAAAACCCAACGCCTTGCAACAGCCGCTTACGCCATCGCCCGAGCTTGCAGCGGTGATCGGATCGGGCACCGTGACGCGCGGCGACATGGTGAGCAAGATCTGGGCCTATATCAAAAAGAACGACCTGCAGAATCCGGCGAACAAGCGCGAAATTCTTGCCGATGACAAGCTGAAGAAAGTTTTCGGCGTCGACAAGTGCACCATGTTCGAGATGAACAAGTATCTTTCCAAGCACCTGAAGTAGGCCGCGACACGGCGGGCGTGCTCACTGAATGTTGAGAACGCCCGCCAGCGCTTGTGCGTCCTGATCGCTGACATTGCCATCCGCGTCGGACCCCGACATTTCGACGACTTGCCAGCAGACAAAGGCGACAAACGCCAGCGCCCACCAGCGATTGCCGAGGATCCGACGCGAGGTGAACGGCCACATCGCCATTCTCTGCGCCCGATCACACTAACAAAACGTCAAGCCTAGCCGTTGACGATAGTTCCGCCGTTGGGGTGGAGTACCTGTCCCGACATATAGCTCGCATCCTCACACGCCAGAAAGAGGAATGCAGGCGCGACCTCGTTAGGCTGCCCTGGACGACCCATCGGTGTGTCTTCGCCGAAGTGCGCGAGTTTTTCGGGCGAAGCTCCGCCAGAAGGATTGAGCGGCGTCCAGATCGGACCGGGCGCGACTGCGTTGACGCGGATACCCTTTTTAATAAGGTTTTCGGACAGCGACCGGGTGAATGCCGTTATCGCGCCCTTCGTTGCCGAGTAATCGAGCAGCTCGGATGCTCCGGCATAGCTCGTGATACTCGTGCAATTCACGATCGCCGAACCCGCCGACAAATGCGGTTCGACCGCCTGCACCATATAGAACATCGAGAAGATGTTGGTCTGAAAGGTGCGGCGCAACTGTTCATCGGTGATATCGCCGATGGCCTTGTCGGGGTGCTGCTCGCCCGCGTTGTTGACGAGGATGTCGACCCCGCCCAGTTCTTCGACGATTTTTGCAACGGCCGAGCTGGCGAACGCGGGATCGCCCAGGTCTCCGGCGATGGCGACCGCGTTGCGTCCCTCACCCTCGATGATCCGCACGGTTTCCTGCGCGTCTTCATTTTCGTTCAGATATATGATGGCAACGTCGGCGCCTTCGCGTGCAAAAAGTGCAGCCACCGCCCGCCCTATGCCCGAATCGCCACCCGTGACGATGGCAGCCTTGCCATCGAGGCGGCCCGAACCGGGATAGCGCGGCTGCCATTGGGGCTTCGGGTCGAGCGTTGCCTCGCTCCCCGGCAGGTTGTCTTCGCGGATCATCGCCTCAGTCGCACCCATATCGGCCTCCATTTCAGGAAGCACACAACGCGCCGGATGCAACCTTGTTGCTCAGATTTTTCGGTGCCGCGCGGCAATATGATCGAAGACGGCGTGATGAAGCGAACGGCCGAATTCGGCGCCGTAGATGTAACCGCGAACCCAGACGACGCGCGCCTCAAGCGGGTTCATGCCCGCGATCGTAAGAAATATGACGTTTCCAGGCTTGAGCGAAAAGCTGGTTTCAAAGCGCAAGCCGTTCATCGACAAGTCGATGACGTCGACGTCGAAGCGGTGCGAGGAGCCGGGCTCGCGCAGACACGCGCCAAGCGTCACATCGAGGCGCATGGCGCGGCGATGGTCGCGCTTGACCGCGTTTAAACGCATCACAGTCCGTTCCCCGTTACTCAGGCGCAACGGTCATTGCGCCAACGAGGTTTAGAGCGAGTTAACGTCTATCTGGGTTTTGCAGTTCGAAGGGCGCGGACGGCCTCCAGCGTCTTTGCGACGTGCCCTTCGGGAGCCATTGCGGAATAGGCAAGTGCAATGCGGCCGTTGCGCCCGATGACATAGGAAGTACGGTTCGAGCGCGCCGCAACCGGCAATTTAACATCATAGTCCGCAATCATGGCGGGCGACGCCACGGCGACCGCGAACTTGTTCCGGCATTCCTCGACCGAGAACTTCGCGAGTTTTTCAATCGGGTCCGCCGCGACGCCGACCAGGGTCGCGCCCGCCTTGGCAAAATCGGCACTCGCCTCGGCGAACTGGTGCGCCTCGATCGTGCAGCCCGGCGTATATGCGGCCGGAAAGAAATAAAGGACGACCGGCCCCTTCTTCAGTGCTTGCGAAAGGGTGAATTGGAAAGGCTTTCCCCCTTTTGCGCCCGGTGTCGTGAAGTCGGGCGCGGGTGCACCCACCGGCAGCGCCGCCTGAGCGAGTGCGGGAAGCGTCAGGGCGATGGCCGCGATCAGGGTACGCATAAGGGTGTCCTTCGATGAGCGGGCGTGCCGCCGTTGGCTAAACTTTTGTCGCATCCCTGCCGTTGACGGCCAGATGCGCGGCGAGACATCAGTGGGGAAAACGTACGGGCTTCGATCCCGCAATGATACGATGCAAGCGTGCAAAGGCAATGGCGCTTGCCAGCACCGGCAAGGCATTATGGTTGCCATGCTGTTAACCCTGCCTGTCCTGCTGATCGCGGCGGTGGATGCGCCCCGGACCGAACTTCGCGCGCCAAGTTCCGCCGTCGCCGTTGCCCGCGCACGAATCGTCAAAGGGTTCCGAATTGTCGAGGGTCGCGCGACGGGCGAAACCAGTGACAACATTTTGCCCGCACGAAGAGAAAAGCGCCTTCCATGTCCGGAGAACGCCGCAAGCAGTTGTCGCGCGATCATCTACGACTTGCCGTAACCTCTCCGCATGCCGTCGGCGCAGCCAGGGACCGCGAGCACGTAAACGAGCGAGTCCATTGGCAAAACGCCTGCGGATGACGATATGAAGCGTCCGGTGCGGCACGAAGTTCCGTTTGCCGCAGATCAGGGGATCCCTCGCCCGAATGCCTCCCGTTTCCGATACCAGTGACGCGCCGGCCAGCTTTGCCACGCTGAAGCGATTTCTGCCCTACCTCTGGCCGCATGACGACCGCCCGCTGCGCCTTCGTGTCGTCGCGTCGGTGGTTCTCGTGCTGTGTTCGATTCTGGTCACGACGCTCGTCATGCCGAAAGCCTATGGCGCGGCGATTGATCGGCTGGTCGCGGGTCAGCAGGCAAGTGTGGCAATCGCGGTCGCGCTGATTGCCGCCTATGCGGGCGGGCGGTTTACGGGCGTGGTGCTGGATAACCTGCGCAACGGCATTTTCGAAAGCGTCGGGCAGGACGCGACGCGGCGGCTCGCCGATAATGTCTTTGCCCATCTGCACCGGCTGTCGCTGCGCTTTCACTTGCAGCGGCGGACGGGCGCGGTCACGAAAGTCATCGAGCGCGGCACCAAGAGCATCGATACGATGCTGTATTTCCTGCTCTTCAACATTGTGCCGACCGTAATCCAGCTCGGCATCGTGCTGCTGCTGTTCGCACTCGAATTCGGAAGCGTGCTCGTGATCGCCACTTCGGTCGCGGTGGTCGCGTACGTTACCTTCACGCAGCGGATGACCGAGTGGCGCACCAAATTGCGCGAGCAATGGGCCGAACACGACACGATGACGACCGCGCGCGCCGTCGACTCGCTGCTGAATTACGAAACCGTCAAATATTTCAATGCGGAGGCCCGCGAGGAAGCCGCCTATGCGCAGGCGACAGCGGCCCTGGCGCGAACGACGATCAAGGTGGAGACATCGCTCGCGTGGCTAAACATCGGCCAGTCGCTGATCACCAACGCGCTGATGTTCGGCGCGATGGGCTATGTCGTCTGGGGCTGGAGTCAGGGACGGTTCACCCCCGGCGAAGTGGTCGTGGTCAACACGCTGCTCGCACAGCTTTTCCGGCCGCTCGACATGTTGGGGATGGTGTACCGGACGATCCGGCAGGGGCTCGTCGACATGGCGGCGATGTTCGATCTTGCCGATACGCCGGCAGAGATCGTCGATGCGCCGGGTGCGCCCGACCTTGCTGTGCAGCAGGGAGTGGTCAGGTTCGAGAACGTCGCATTCGCGTACGACCCGGACCGCCAAATCCTGAGAGGCGTCGAGTTCGAGATCCCGGCAGGCGGAACGCTTGCAGTCGTTGGACCGTCGGGTGCGGGCAAGTCCACCCTCGCGCGCCTGCTCTATCGCTTTTATGATGTGACCGGGGGGCGCATCATGATCGACGGCCACGACATTCGAGATGTGACGCAATCGAGCCTGCGCGCCAACATCGGCATCGTTCCGCAGGATACCGTCCTGTTCAACGACACGATCGGTTACAACATCGCCTACGGACGCGAGGGGGCCGAGCAATTCGAGGTCGAGGCCGCGGCGCGCGGCGCGGCCATCCACGGCTTCATCGCATCGACCCCCGACCAGTATGAAACGAAGGTCGGCGAGCGCGGCCTGAAGCTGTCGGGCGGCGAGAAGCAGCGCGTGGCAATCGCGCGGACGCTGCTCAAGAACCCGCCGATCCTGATCCTCGACGAGGCGACAAGCGCACTCGACAGCCGCACCGAGAGCGAAATCCAGACGACGCTGTCGGCAATTGCGGCGCGGCGCACCACCATTGTCATCGCGCACCGGCTGTCCACGATTGTCGATGCCGATGAGATCGTCGTGCTGGACGCGGGACAGGTCGTGGAGCGAGGCACACACGCCGGGCTGCTGGCAGAGAACGGGCTGTACGCGGAAATGTGGGCGCGGCAGGCGCAAGAAGCGGAAGAAGCTGTTGTGGCGGCGTAATCAACCGGGTGACGCGGCAGATCCCGCCAGCAGTCCGCCATCGATATCGAATTCAGAACCCGTGATATAAGGGGCTTCGTCGGACGCCAGGAATACGCAGAGAGCGGCAACTTCCTTGGGCGTGCCAAAACGCTTCAGCGGCGTGTCCGCAACAAGGGCCGCCATGCGGGCTTCGCGACCAGGCCCGGAGCCGATCATGGCTTCCCAGATCGGTGTCAGGATCGCCGCAGGGTGCACCGAGTTACAGCGGATGGTCAGCCCCTGCTGAGCGCACCACAAGGCAACGGTCTTGCTGTGATTGCGCACTGCGGCCTTCGACGAAGCATAAGCAGCGGCCCCGGGAATGCCGACCAGGCCGGAGCGTGACGACATATTGATGATCGACCCGCGAAGCCGAGGACGCATCGCGGCAATCGCGTACTTGCAGCCAAGGAACACGCCGTCGAGGTTGACGCGATGGACAGCGTGCCACTCCTCGAGGCTGACGTGTTCAGGATCATGCGGGCCCGACCCCGGTCCCAGCCCTGTAATCCCCGCGTTGTTAACCAGGATGTCGAGCTGACCATCACGACCGATCACCGCCGACATCGCCTGTTTCCACTGAGCTTCATCGCCGACGTCCAGCGCGAGTCCGCACGCTGCCGTGTCAAGCTCACTGGCCAAGGCTACGGCTGCCTCCCCATCTATGTCCGAAATCCAGGTGCTGGCGCCTTCGCTCACAAACATGCGCGCTATAGCGGCGCCGATGCCGCGTGCACCGCCGGTGATAAGAGCCGTTTTTCCGGCGAGGCGTTCCAAGTGCAATCTCCCGGTCGGACGGCGCTTGCCAGACGAGCCCTAACGCCCCTAGCGCTTCAACGATGCACGACGCACTCCAAATCCTGCAGACCGTTTTCGGCTTCCCGGCGTTTCGCGGCGTCCAGGGGGACGTCGTCGCGCGCGTGCTGGCGGGAAAACGGACGGCGGCGATCATGCCGACGGGAGCGGGCAAGTCGCTATGTTATCAGCTTCCTGCGGTGGCCTTGCCGGG
>JANMKS010000258.1:0-2240 GCA_031372155.1 Sphingomonas sp. | reverse complement strand
CGGCAGGCCCAGCGCGAGGCCGCACCCCGCGATCAACGTGAGCGACGCCAGCAATCGATCGCGTCGCAAAGCAATACCCTCAACACCTTCGCTCACCGGCGCGGATAGGGCTTCAGACGTGTCGGAAGGCGTGTCAGTCATAGTTCGCGACGCTAGCGGAGAACACGCCCGTTGCAAGCGGGCGCGCCCTCCTCACGCTCATCGCTAGCGGCCCGTTAACGAAATCTTTGCGCCCTACGGTGCAAGAGTGACGTCAAGAACGTCGCTTCTTCGAGGATAGTTTTTAATGAATAACGGCCCCGCCTGGGCAATATTAAATGTGCGTCTGATGCGCGTGGCACCGCTTGTGGTGGTGTCGGCAAGCATCGCATTCGCACTTCCCGCGCAGGCGGCGGGCACCGTCGCGGGCACGACGATCAGCAATACGGCGAGCGCGACCTACACCGACAGCGGCGGTTCCGTCGTGACCGTGCCGTCGAACCAGGTCGACCTGCGCGTCGACGAAATTTTGAATGTGACCGTCGCATCGCTCGATCCGGGAACGCCTAGCCAAGTGCTCGCGACCCCTGGATCCACCAATCAGATCCTGACGTTCAACGTGACGAACACCGGCAACGGGCCGGAAGTTTTCAGCCTGTCGACAGTCGACAATGTCGGCGGTGACCAGTTCGATCCGGTAACGACCTCGATCGTCATCGACAGCAATGACAACGGAATTTACGAATTCGGTTCCGATGTCATCTATAACGGCAGCAACTTTCCGCTGCTCGCGCCCGACGGCGTCAAACGGGTCTTCGTGCTCGCGAACATTCCCGGCAGCACGACCGACGGACAGCGCGGGCAGGTGAACCTGAATGCCGCCGCAGTAACTGGCACCGGGCCGCCCGGAACAGTCTTTGCCGGGGCGGGCACGGGCGGGTCGGACGCTATCGCAGGCGCGAGCGGAGCTGACGATTCCGACGACGGCTCCTACGTCGTGAATGCCGCAACGGTGGCCTTTGTGAAGACCGCTTCGGTGCTCGATCCGTTCGGCGGAACCAGATCGGTGCCGAATGCTGTCATCACCTACACGCTGCTCGCAACGGTCGGCGGCTCCGGCTCGCTCGCCAATCTGGCAGTCGGCGATCCCATTCCCGCCAACACGACCTTTCAACCCGGCACCATCACCTCTCAAGCGGTCGCTGTCACCGACGCGACCGATGCCGACGCAGGCGAATTCGCGGCCAACAGCATCGCGGTCCGCTTCGGCACTGTCGCCGCCGGTCAGACGCGCACCGTCACTTTCAAAGTCAAGATCAACTGAACGGAAACGAAAGGATATCCCCCATGAAACTCCTTCTTGCCCTGATTGCCGTATTGGCACCTACGATTGCCTCCGCAGCGAACGATGTCGCGCTGACGAGCAGTGTCTTCGTTGAAAAGACCGTCCCTGCGGCGGATGGCAAAAGCCGTCTCGTCCTCGAGGAACCGAGCGTCGTGGTGCCGGGTGATCGGCTCGTCTTCGTGCTGGCGTATCGCAATGCAGGAGCCCGTCCGGCGACCGACTTCGTCGTAACCAACCCCATGCCCGGGCAAGTCGCCTATCAGGGCAGCGGCGACAGCGCGTCGGTCGTTTCGGTGGACGGCGGCAAGAGCTGGGGCCCACTTTCGTTGCTGAAGGTCCGCAAGCCCGATGGCACCGTCCGCGCGGCTTATCCCGAAGATGTCACGCACGTCCGCTGGGCGATGAAGACACCGATTCCCGTCGGCGCGACCGGCAAACTCAGTTTCCGCGGCGTCGTCAGATAGCCGTGCCCGTTCCGGTGCCGACGGGGTGAACGGTGCCACGAGTGAAGAGAGAGACAATGACCAGGACCATGAAGCTGCTGGCGGGGGCCAGTTGCCTCGCCATATCCGCCGTCGCGGCGGTACCTGCCTATGCGGCGAGCACGACGTCGGGTTCGACGATCACGAACAACGTGAGTGTCAACTATGCGGTCGGTGGCGTGGCGCAGACGGCGATCAACGCTTCGAACAGCTTCACGGTCGATCGCAAGATCAGCCTGACGGTGGCCGAGGTCGGCACCACGACGACGACGGTGTCGCCGGGGCAGACGGCCGCGGTGACGACCTTCACGGTCACCAACACGTCGAACAGCGTGCTCGACATGGGGCTCAGCCTTGCACAGCAGGTCGGCGGCGCGGCTCCGCACACCGGCACCGACAATTTCGACGTGCTGGCACCGACGCTCTTTGTCGAT
>JANMKS010000256.1:0-5183 GCA_031372155.1 Sphingomonas sp. | reverse complement strand
ATCATGCCCTCCCCCACGCCCATTCCGGCACGTGCATCGGGCCCGACGCTGTGATGCGTGGTCGAAGCCGGGTGCGTGGCGAGCGAGCGCGAGTCGCCGATGTTGTTGGAAATATCGACGAGTTCGAGCCCGTTGAGCAGTGCCATCGCCTGTTCGCGGCCGCCATCCAGGATGAACGAGAAGATCGGTCCGCATGCCTTCATCTGAGTAGCTGCCAGATTGTGCTGCGGGTGGCTCGGCAAGCCGGGATGCAACATCGTCGGTACGCGCCCTTGCAGAAAGCGCCCGACCGCCATCGCGTTTTCCGACTGACGCATCGCACGGAGTTCCAGCGTCTCGAGCCCCTTCAGCACGACCCAGGCGTTGAAGGGAGACAGGTTCGGGCCGGTGTTGCGTTGAAATGGCAGCAGCTTGTCCTCGATGAACGCCTTCGACCCGGCAACCGCACCGGCAAGGACACGCCCCTGCCCGTCCATCATCTTGGTCGCCGAATATGCGACGACGTCGGCGCCGAAGTCGAGCGGGCGCTGCAGCACCGAAGTCGCAAACGCATTGTCGACGACGCTGGTAATACCATGCTCCCGCGCGAGCCCGCAGACATACGCCATGTCGACGATATCCATCGTCGGGTTCGCAGGCGTTTCGAAAAAGAACACTTTCGTATTGGGCCGGATCGCCGCTTTCCATGCGTCATTATCGCGACTGTCGATCGTCGTCGTCGTGATGCCCCATTTGGGCAGCAAGCTGTCGGTCAGCCAGCGACACGAGCCGAATGCAGCGCGCGCCGCGACAACGTGATCGCCGGTCTCTAGCTGACATAGCATCGCTGTCGTCATGGCGGCCATTCCGGTCGCCTGGCACCGTGCCGCCTCCGCCCCCTCCATCAGCGCAATGCGGTGCTCGAGCATCTCGACCGTGGGGTTCTGAAGGCGCGAATAGGTCGGCCCGTCCGCCTCGCCTGCAAATCGCGCCGCGACGGTTTCGGCATCGTCATAGCAATATCCGGACGAAAGGATCAACGCCTCCGAAGTCTCTCCCCATTCGGACCGAACGGTGCCGCCGCGGACGGCTTGCGTCGCGGGACGCCAGTGCTGGGTAATCGTGCGGTCTTGCCCGGTCGTTCGCTTCATTTCCGTCCCTTGCCGCCGACACGCCCGCCGGGTCAACGCCCCATTGCGCGTTCGATCCGGTCGACCAGCCGATCGCGTGCCGCCAGAATGTCCGCGCGCCGTCCCGTCAGCAAATCGGCACGCAGACGTTCGCCGTTCGTCTTCAGCCCCTCTGCGTCGCTCCCGTAGCCGAGTTGTGCAAGCACCAGTGCCTCATAGCGCACGAGCGCCGGCACCCATCCCCTTGCCGAAGGTGCCGCGTCGATCGCGACCAGCACCGCGTCAAGCGCGTCGTAGATGCGCGGATAAGGATGACCCTCCGGCAGCGAAACAGCGGGCAATGCCGTCACCCACTCGATCGCGGCGGCCGCCAAAGGTTCGACGAGCAGCGGCGCGCGACTCTGCGTCAGTTCGAGGGTCAGCGACGCCAGCTGTTCTTCACTGCGGGCGCGAAACTCGGCCTGGACGATATTGCCGACCGACAGCACCGGACGCAGCCGTCGCGACCGGCCGCCGCGTACATACCCCGCGAGCAGGCCGTGTTCGCCGGTCAGCCCGCGCACGACCGCGCCGTGTTCGCCATGCGCGCGAACGGCGACAATAATGGCAGGGGCGCGGATCAGCATTACCGCGCTATGCCAGCAATTTCCCGCGCGGTAAGCATTCGACAATGCCGCCGATGTTAAGCGGGGATACTTGCCGGGGAACGACATCAAACAGGGTGATCAAGCCAGGGTCGAAACGCTGCCGCTCGACGTGCCGCCGCCCCTCTGCGCGCGCGTCGACCTGAGCGGTTTGGGCAGACGTTTCGCCATCTTCGCCGATGCAGAGGAAGAATTCGACTGGAGCGCGCCGTTGAACCGCGACGCGACGGGAACGTCCGCCATTTCCGCATTGCCGAACGCGAACCAGTGGTTCGTCGAACAGGGCTGCGTGCCGACATATCTGGTCGATTGGCCCGTCGTCGCCAATCGAACCAGCGCAGATCTAATGGCGGAAATGCTTGCGTCGAACGCCTGCGATATCGGGGCTCAGCTTCACCCGTGGGTGACGCCCCCCTTCGACGAGGCGGTATCGGCGCGCAATAGTTTTGCGGGTAATCTGCCGCTCGACCTGCAACGTGCCAAGCTCAGCGCGCTGTCCGACAAGATTGCGACGACGATCGGCACACGACCCCTTGTCCATCGCGCGGGGCGATACGGAGTGGGCGCGGACACGGCGACATTACTCGCGGAACTGGGGTACCGGCTCGATGTGTCGGTGCGGTCGCGGTTCGACTATCGTGCGGAGGCCGGTCCGGATTTCACGAAGCATCCGATATGGCCGTGGCGGGTTGGCGCAGGCATTTACGAACTGCCCCTCACGACCACCTTCACCGGACCGATGCGGCGACGTGCACGACTTCACCAATGTAAGACGATGCGCGGCCTGCTCGCACGCACGCGTCTGTTCGACCGGGTGCCGCTGACACCCGAAGGGGTTCCGCTGAAAAATGCAGTCGCCGCGATCGCACAGCTCCTGAATGACGGGCACAAACTGTTCAGCCTGTCTTTCCACACGCCCAGCCTTGTTCCCGGCCACACCCCATATGTCCGCGACGCCGCCGACCTTCGCACGTTCTGGGCCTGGTGGGATGGCGTCTTCGACACATTCGCAAAAGCCGGCGTAGCGCCGATCCGGAGCGGTGAGATCATTGCGGCATTCGACGCCGCGTGAATATCGCCGCGCGCCTCCCCGTTCCTGAAACAAAGCACGTAGAGTGCGTGCCGCTGCGTGCGATTCCCAGCGATTGGGACAAACAGTGGCTAGATCTCGCGGCCCACGCCAGCGAGCCCAACCCGTTCGCCGAATGCTGGTTCATGCGCGCGGCGATCACACATCTCGGTTGCGGCGAGGACGACCGGATGCTTGCAGTATGGCAATCGCAACGGCTCATCGGCCTGATCCCTTTGACGCACGCGGCGCGTTACGGGCGCATCCCCGTCAAGCACGTCAAAAACTGGACACATTATCACTGCTTCTATGGCGGGCCGCTGGTTCGGGCCGGAAGCGAACCGGCGTTCTGGGCCGCCGCACTCAGCCACCTCGATGCGACACCGCGGTCGCCCAGCTTCCTACACATCGTCGGCTTCGACCCCACGTCTCCATCGTTCGCTGCGCTTGCCGGCACGCGCACGTGTGACATCGTCCAACGAACTTCGCGGGCGATGCTGGCGAGCAGCCTCGACGCCCGCGCGTATTACGAAACGCATGTTCGGGCCAAAAAGCGCAAGGAACTGGCAAGGTTGCGCGCGCGTCTGGAAGAATTGGGGAAGGTTACGTGCAAACGCTCTTGCGACGCCCCTGCGGATAGCTGGATCGCCGAATTCCTTGCCCTTGAAGCATCCGGCTGGAAGGGCCGCGACGGCACGGCGATGGGATCGACCGCCGCAACGCGCAGTTTTTTCGTCGACGCCATTCGGGCCGGCCATCACGCCGGCAAGGTCGAGATGCTTCGGCTGAGCCTCGACAGGCGACCGATTGCAATGCTCGTCAATTTCATGACTCCGCCGGGAAGCTTTTCGTTCAAAATCGCCTTCGACGAAGCGTTCGCCCGCTTTTCGCCGGGCGTCCTTGTTCAGCTCGAGAATTTTGCCAACCTTGATCGTGACGATCTCGAGTGGATGGACAGTTGCGCGGTTGAGGATCACCCCATGATCAACAGCCTGTGGGCGGAGCGCAGACAAATCGTCCGCGTTACGATTCCGTTGGGCGGGGTCAGGCGGCGCGCCGTGTTTACGGCAGTACGCGCCATCGAGAATACCGCTGCTCGCATCCGGGCGCGGCGATGAATGCTTTCAAAGCACCGGGGGCGTTGACATCACTGTATCCGGAAGTGCCGGGTCTGGTCGCGCATTCGCTTGTCGACCATTCCTTGTTCGCACTGGACGCGATTTTCGAACTCGCCGGACGACTGCGGCCCGCCGACATCGAATATAATCGCGGCAACCTGTCGATCGGTGTCGATGAGAGCGAGGTCATAGGCAACGGCCTGAGCATTGCTGAAACGATCCGCAGCATCCGGGAAAATGAGTCGTGGATGGTCCTGAAATTCGTGGAGCAGGATCCGCCCTATGGCGCGCTCCTTCATAACGTGCTCGTCGAGCTTGAGGCGGTGGTCAAGCCGATGACGGGCGACATGCTGCATCCGCAGGCGTTCATCTTCATATCGAGTCCCAATGCAATCACACCGTTTCATTTCGATCCGGAGCACAACATTCTCCTGCAGCTGAGCGGAACCAAGACAATAACCGTCTGTCCGGCGAATGACGAAACGATCGTGCCGGGCAGCGAGCACGAACGCTTTCACACTGGTGGGCATCGCAACCTGTCGTGGCACGACGACTTCGCCAGAAACGGCCAATGCTTCGACCTTAAGCCGGGTGACGGCATCTACGTCCCCGTGAAGGCTCCGCATTGGGTCAGGAACGGCCCCGACGTGTCGGTAAGCTTCTCAATCACATGGCGGAGCGAATGGAGCTACCGCGAAGCCGACGTGCGCGGATTCAATGCGCTTTTGCGAATGGCTGGATTCAATCCCAATCCTCCACGGCGCTTTCCGCATAATAATCAGGCAAAGTCGCTCGCTTATCGACTGCTTCGACGCCCCAAGCCGCGTTAAGTCACTCCACCGTCACCGACTTGGCCAGGTTGCGTGGCTGGTCGACGTCGGTGCCTTTTGCACACGCCACATGATAGGCGAGCAGTTGCACGGGAACGGCATAGACGAGCGGCGCGATCAGCGGGTGGACATTGGGCATTTCGATCGTCGCCAGGCACCCCTCGCCCGCTTCGCCCAGTCCTTCGGCATCGGAAATCAGCACGACCTTGCCGCCGCGCGCGCGGACTTCCTGCATATTGCTGACCGTCTTTTCGAACAGCGGCCCCGACGGGGCGATCACGATTACAGGAACGGCTTCGTCGATCAGTGCGATAGGGCCATGCTTCATTTCGCCAGCCGCATAACCTTCGGCGTGGATGTAGCTGATTTCCTTCAATTTTAGCGCGCCTTCCAGAGCCATCGGATAATCGGGT
>JANMKS010000352.1:0-4182 GCA_031372155.1 Sphingomonas sp. | reverse complement strand
CCTTGGTCAGGATGTCACCCGGCAGCCAGATTTTCAGGTCGGCATATTGTGCTTTGTCGAGCGCATCACGAGCGGGTGCAGCGCGCATCGCCGCGATATAGCGGTCCTCGGCGCGGTGCCCCTGCAACTCGCGCTTCAGGCTTTCGGAGAACAGCGCCAAGCGCATTTCCGGCGCTGTTACGCCGACCGACAAGGCATATGCCTCGTCACCGTCGCGGGCCAGAGCCTGAAACGTCGCCCTTGCGCGGAACATCTGCGGTGCCCAGTCCGCCTTGGGGTAATGACGACCGAGCGCTCCGAATACCGATTGCCGCGACTTTTCGGGCAGCAAGCGACGCAACCGCTCCTCCGCCACTTGAAACTTGTACCGGCGATACCCTGCGAACACTTCATCCGCGCCGTCGCCCGACAGCGCGACGGTCACGGTTTCCCGCGCCAATTGACAGACGCGCAACGTCGGCAGGGCGGACGCATCGGCAAAGGGTTCGTCGAACGCCGACACGAGCATGTCGATCGCGGCAAAATCGTCCGAGGCCACTGTCCGCGTACGATGATCGGTGGCGAAGCACTTCGCCACCATCTGCGCGTATCGGGTCTCGTCATGGTCGGCCCGGTCGAACCCGATGGAGCAGGTCTGCACCGCTTGATCGCGCGCCTCCGTCATGAAGGCAACGACTGCAGAGGAATCCAAGCCGCCCGAAAGAAACGCCCCCAAGGGCACATCGGCGACCATTCGCGACGTGACCGCCTCGCGCAGCCGCTCGCGCAATTCGCCTTCGAGCTTGCGCGCGGAAGCGGTTGCCCGGTCAGAAAAATCGACGTCCCACCAGCCGGTCGGCGGCGGCAAGGCGGCCCCGCGCCTCATCAACAGGAACGACGCAGCAGGCAGCTTGTGGATGCCCGCGATCATGCACGCGTCATCGGGCACATAACCAAGCGCGAAATAGTCCTCCACAGCTTGCGGACTCATCTCTCGGCGGACCGCAGGATTCGCCAGCAACCCCTTCAATTCAGACGCGAACGCCACGCTTCCGTCGTTCAGTCGAACGTAGTGGAGCGGCTTTACACCCAGGCGGTCGCGCGCCAGGAACAGCGACCTGGCATTGTGATCGTACAAGGCGATCGCGAACATCCCGTTCAGCCGCCCGAGCATCTCCGGCCCCCAGGCGCGCCAGCCGTGGATCAGAACTTCGGTGTCACTTTCGGTCACGAAAACCGCGCCGCTCAGCTCGAGCTCTCGGCGCACCTCCCGGAAATTGTAGATTTCGCCGTTGAAGCTGACCACCACCTGCCCGTCGCCGCTTGCCATGGGCTGCGCGCCGCCCTGCACGTCGATGATTGCCAAGCGCCTGTGGCCCAAGCCGACGCCCTGAGCGGTCCACACGCCCGAGCCGTCGGGTCCGCGGTGCGTCTGGGCGTCTGCCATCGCGCGCACCCGGCCGGGATCGACAGGCTTTGCCGTGTCCAAGTGAAAGATGCCCGCGACCGCGCACATCGTTTCAGCGTCCGCGCGCGGTGGTGAAAAACTGCTTCACGCGACGATCGACCGGCCCGAACGCCGTTAGAAAACTGTCTATGTCCCGGCGTCCGTTGCCCTCGGCGGAGACGATGACAACAGCAGCACTCTGCTCATTTCCAAACAGCTTCGCCCTCAGAGTTCGCCATTTGACTGTCATGACGTCACCCGTAGCGCGTCCGTCCACCACGTAGAAGGTCAACGCATCGCGCGCGACCTTGCCCGGACCGAGCAGGCGTTCCGCCTTGCCACCCTGTGGTGCGGCGAGCGTTCCGGCCCAAGCCCATTTGCTTGCCGGATCGACCGCGCCCTGACCGTATGCCACGATTTCGCGTCCCTTTCCCTGCGAAGCGTAAAGCGCGATCGCGAGGTCGACATGGTGCCCCTGCACTGAACGATAGCGGCCATACAGACGATGGTCTGCCCCATCGAATTGCGGCACCCACGGATAGCCGGCAGCGTTGGAAACTTGTGTCCAGCCCGCAATTTCAGGAAGCGTGACGCGGTGGGGAAGTGCCGTTTGGCGAGCATCGGCCGCGTTCGTCCATATTGTTGGAACGGCGAGCAGAGCCATCATGGCAAGCGCCGTCGGAATCAACGGGCGGGCGCCTTCCGAACCGCTGGCGATGGGTTCGGGCGGAGGGCTGCCGGCGGACCGGTCGAAGAACGGACGCCCGACCGCGATCACGACCAGAAGCACGAGCGCGAAAAAGATCCAGCCATAGACGATATGGTCGAAACCCGTTGCCGTCTCGGCGTTGGTCAGCTGCGCCGCGTAAATCGTTGCAAATGCACGAATGCCGTTCGCGAGCACCGGCGCCGCGACACATAAAAGCATGAAGGCGACGCGGCGATTCCATCGTTTGAAACAGACGTTGGCGATCAGCGCGCCATAGGCGATCATGGCCACCAGGAATTTGACGCCCGAACACGCCTCGGCCACTTCGAACCAGCCGGCAGGCGTGGTGATGAACACGCCGTCGAGGTGCGCGGGAACCTGTGCTGCGTGCAGCAACACCATCGTCATCCTTGCCGTCACGAGCTGAAGCGCGGGCACGAACTCGTCGCCGAACGGAATCAGGAAGACGAGATAGAAGATCGGAAACAGCAACGCCCTGAAAACGGCGGGCCCGAGCAGCACGAGGACGCTCGCCTGGATCATCAAGACCAGCGCCGCCTGACGAACCAGCGCAAGGCTTGCCGCTTCGCCCAACGTCCAGATCAGCGCGGCGAGCGCCGCGATCCCAAGGCCCGGCCACCAGGCTACCGGCATCAAGCAGGCGACCGCTTCCCGCCGCAGCCAGACCAACCAGCCCACGATCGGCAGCACGAACAGGCAGTGCCCATAGGTCGACGACATCCACCACTGCATGGCCATGTCGTGCACGTCCTGCCCGAACAGCATCAGCGTACTGCCCGTGGCTGCGGCCAGCGTCAGCAAATGGCGTTGCCAGGGGTTCACCCCCGCACAATCCCCGCCAGCGGCGCGAGCACGCGCGTCCAATCGTAGCGGTCGACGATTCGTGCCCGTGCGAAGCTGCCGGTGTCTGCGGCGCGCTGCGGATCGAGCAAGAGCTCTTGGACGACTCCGGCGAAGTCGCTGGTCACGAAAAAATCGCGGCCGGGCACCGCGTCGATGCCGCGCGCGGCTTGGGGTGACGCAACGACCGCCTTGCCCATCGCCATAGCTTCCAGAACCTTGTTCTGTACCCCACGCGCCACCCGCAACGGCGCGACGACGAGCGCAGCGCGCGCGAGCCATGGCCTGACGTCGTTCACTTCGCCGGTCACGATGACACGGTCCCCGGCGAGCGCCCTGACCGCCGAAACCGGGTTTCGACCGACGATCGCGAAGCGCGCAGTCGGCAAGCGGGGCAGGATATCGCGCGCAAAGCCGATCACAGCCTCGACATTCGGCGCATAGTCCATCTGGCCGGTAAAGACGACGAGGTCGTCATCCAGTTGCACGTCGGGCTGCGGCACAAAATGCCGGAGGTCCACCCCGTTTTCAACAACTTGACCTTGCATTCCGCTACGCGTCCGGAACAGCGATGCCTCCGCGTGGCTCACGAAAACCGAGACGTCGGCGCGGGCAGCGACGGCGGCTTCCCAGCGCCGCAAGCGGGCACCTTCCCGGCGACGCGCGAACCCGCCGAGATGCTCGAACTTTGCAGAGTCGACGTCGACGAAATCCATGACAAGGCGGCGTTCGGAACGCAGGGGCACGTAATCCGCCATCTGTCCGGAAAAGGCATAGACGCAATCGATGTCGTTTGCCGCCAGGACGTCGGCCACCACGCGTCGGAGCGAGGCGCTCCGGAACAATTCCACCGAAGCTGGCGTCCCGCGCAGGAGTGCGCGCATGACGGCGACGGAATGCGGACACGTGCGTTCGACCACGTTGACCGATCTTGCGATGCTTTCGACCATCGGCACGTGCGCACGGTCGCTCGCGCCATCGATCAGCGCGCAGACGTGCACCGGCGCCAGCCTCGCCAGGGCCAGCAATATGTGCCACGAGCGGATCCGGTCGCCGCGGTCGGGCGGGTAAGGCAGGCGGTGCGCGAGAAACAGGATGTCGCCCATCACCCCAGCCCGCGCGCGATGAACGGCCCCAGCCGATTGGCGACCAGCAACGGCAAGCTGCGCCACAATTGGACCTTCCG
>JANMKS010000195.1:0-31055 GCA_031372155.1 Sphingomonas sp. | reverse complement strand
GGGCACGGCGCGGCCTACCGAGCGTGCAGTAATTGTTTTAAGCCCAGCGCTGCTTGCCAATGCCACTACGTCGCGCTTACAAAACCACCTCAAATGGGTACGATCGAACAGCCCAGCGGACTCTCGGGGAAAACTGCCTCGCAAAAAAATATGATAAAGCGTTCTAATCTGGCGAACATTTGGCACTGAAAGGGCGATCAGCCCGCCAGGTGCCAGCTTCTTCTCGAGCCGTGCAAAAAATCCCTCGGTGTCGACCAGATGCTCTATCACATCGTTGGCAATGATAAGATCAAAGGCCTTCTCGGGCAATTGGGCCGCAACAGCGTCGTCCTCGATAGACCCCAAGACAAATTTTATCCCGGGCGTTTCAGTATCTCTTATATCTACACCCCAAATTTCGGCCTCAAGTCGCGACCCAAGTCGCCTCAAAGTCGGAAAGTCACCGCCGCCAATTTCGAGAACGCGCGCATAATGACCTTCGGGAATGAGAGCCAGAACGTCGGCGCGCTCATTAGTGAAGTAGGTGTCCAACGAAACCTCCGCCATCGGCTGTCCGACGGAGCGCGCGCCTTAAGCAAATTGCCTTCAGGCGGCAAGTCGCACCGTGCGCGGGGTCGCGCTCACGGTGCAAATTGCACAGCTCAGCCTCTCGCACTATGGCACCTTGCATGACCAAGGGCACTCACCGTGGCTGATCCGATTGCTAAGCTGGTGCTGGCTTTGCCCCGGCCGATCAAATCGTTGCTGGTTCTGGCCGTGGACGTTGCGAGTACGGTCGCGTCGGTGTTTTTGGCCCTGTATCTGAGGCTGGATACCGTTCCGCCGGTCACGCCGGGGATTTGGTTCACGATCGCGCTTGCGCTGTGCACGGCGATCACGGCTTTTCACCTGCTTGGCCTGTATCAGGCCATCACGCGCCACGCCGGGTGGTCCGCGATGGTCGTCGTCGTAAAGGCGGCGCTGTTGTGCAGCCTGCCGATGACCGGGATCGTGACGATGGTCGGCGTTCCCGGCGTGCCCCGCACCGTGGGCATCACGCAACCGATCATCATGTTGTTGCTGGTCATCCTGTCGCGCGGACTGGTTCGCGGATGGCTGGGCGGTGGCTTTCAGCAGATGCTCCGCCTGCGTTCCCAAGCCGGTGTCGTCATTTATGGCGCGGGCTCTGCGGGACGGCAATTGGGGTCGGCGCTGACCAATTCGGCGTCGGGCATGAAGGTCGTCGCGTATATCGATGACGACGCGACGCTGCAGGGACGGACGCTGAACGGTATTCCGGTTGCGGGGCCGTCACGCCTCGGCGAAATGGTCGCGAACGGGCTCGTGTCGGACGTCTTGCTCGCCGTGCCGTCGGCAAGCCGTCGCCGGCGCAACGAAATCATTGCAATGCTGCGCGGTGTATCGGCGCACGTCCAGACGCTTCCGGCGCTGGCCGATCTTGCGAGCGGCAAAGTCAGGCTCAGCGACTTGCGCGAACTCGATGTCGAGGATTTGCTGGGTCGCGACCCCGTGCCGCCGAACCATATCCTGCTGGGCAAGACGATTGCGGGCAAGGTTGTTCTTGTCACGGGCGCGGGCGGTTCGATCGGCAGCGAACTGTGCCGCCAGATCCTGGCGATAGGACCGGCGACGTTGCTGCTGGTCGATGCGAGCGAATTTGCGCTTTATTCCGTGCACGCCGCGCTTCAGGCAATGGAATTGCCGGAAACGATGCGGCGAGCGATGCTGGTTCCGCTGCTGGCTTCGGTCCGCGACCAACAACGGATGACCGAGATCGTGAAAACCTGGCGGCCGCAAACCGTCTATCATGCGGCGGCGTACAAACATGTGCCGCTGGTCGAACATAACGTCGTCGAAGGCATCCGGAACAACGTCCACGGCACCCTCAACACCGCCGAAATCTGTCGCCAGCACGGCGTCGACGATTTCGTCCTTATCAGCACCGACAAGGCCGTCCGTCCTTCGAATGTGATGGGGGCGAGCAAGCGGCTGGCGGAACTGGCGCTGCAGGCGTTCAACGACCAAGGGTCGAAGACGCGGTTCTCTATGGTGCGGTTCGGCAACGTGCTGGGGTCAAGCGGATCGGTCGTGCCGCTGTTTCGGCGGCAGATCGCCGATGGCGGACCGGTGACGATCACGCATGCCGACATCACGCGCTATTTCATGACGATTCCGGAAGCGGCACAGTTGGTGATCCACGCAGGAGCAATGGCGTCGGGAGGCGAGGTTTTCGTACTCGACATGGGCGACCCCGTTCGGATTGCAGACCTGGCACGGCGGATGATCGAATTGTCCGGACTGTCGGTTCGGGATGCCGAAAATCCCGATGGTGAGATCGAAATCGAAACCGTGGGGTTGCGACCCGGCGAAAAGCTGTTCGAGGAATTGCTGATCGGCGACGACCCCGCGCCGACCCGACACCCCCGAATCATGCGGGCCAACGAACATTTCTGGCCCCGCAAGGTTTTCGACAAGGCCTTGGCCGAGATCGACCATGCGCTCGATTGCCGCGACTGGCTTTTGGTTCGCCGCCTTCTGCAAGTGCATGTTCCGGGCTATCGGCCCGAAAGTGAAATGGTCGACTGGGTGCAACTGGAACGTGCGGCAAGCTAGCGGCGGCACGCGCTTTGGATAAGCCGACCGACACCCGGTCGAATTGCAACGCTGAATTCTGGAAGGCCTAGATTACAAATGACATATTCGCCCCCCGTCGCCGAGCAGCGCTTCGTCCTGGAAACAGTCGCGCAAATCGGAGACCTCAATGTGGAATCCGATCTCGTCGATGCGATTATCGAGGGCGCGGCTGCATTGGCGGCGGGCGAATTCGCACCACTGAACCGCATTGGCGACCAAGTGGGTGCACGGTGGGAGAATGGGCAGGTCACCATGCCCGAAGGCTTCAGGGCGGCCTACCGGGCCTATGTCGACGGCGGTTGGGGTTCGCTCGACGGCCCGCCCGAGTTCGGGGGGCAGGGCCTGCCCTTCAGCCTGGCAACCCTCGTGCTCGAAGACCTGGGCACCGCCAACATGGCGTTTGCATTGTGTCCGATGCTGACAGTCGGTGCGATCGAGGCGATCCAAGTCCACGGGTCGGACGAGCAGCGAGAAACCTATCTTGCCAAACTCGTGTCGGGTGAATGGTCAGGGACGATGAATCTGACAGAGCCCCAGGCCGGATCCGACGTCGGAGCTTTGCGCACCCAGGCTGTGCCGCAGGACGATGGCAGCTTTCGCATTCGGGGCATCAAGATTTATATAACCTTCGGCGAGCACGACCTGACCGACAATATCGTTCATCTTGTGCTGGCGCGCACACCGGATGCTCCGGCCGGAACGCGCGGCATTTCACTGTTCCTCGTGCCAAAATTTCGCGCCGGTCCTGATGGCAAATGGAACGTCCCGAACGATGTTCGCTGCGTCTCGATCGAACATAAGCTCGGCATCAATGCGTCCCCCACGTGTGTCCTGTCGTTCGGGGACTCGGATGATTGCCGCGGGTGGCTCATCGGCCCCGAATACGGGGGAATGCGAGCGATGTTCACGATGATGAATAACGCCCGCCTTAATGTGGGGCTGCAGGGTGTTCAGATCGGCGAGCGAGCAACGCAGGCTGCGTTGCACTATGCACGCGACCGGGTGCAGCAGGGACCAATCATCGATCATCCCGACGTTCGCCGCATGTTGATGCGAATGAAAGCGCTGACGCAAGCTGCGCGGGCGCTGATTTACGCAGCAGCGGGAAATGTCGACCGTGCGAAATCGGGCGATGTCGCTGCAAAGGCGCGTGTCGATGTCCTGACGCCGCTCGCCAAGGCTTATGGCACAGAAGTCGGTTGCGAAGTGTCGTCGCTTGGAATCCAGGTCCACGGGGGCATGGGCTATGTCGAGGAAACAGGGGTAGCACAGTACTACCGCGATATCCGTATCGCCCCGATCTACGAAGGGACCAACGGCATCCAAGCCGCCGACCTCGTCAATCGCAAGCTTTCCGCAGTGCCAGCGCTCATCGCCGAGATTGTCGCGGAGGCGAGCGGCGAGAGAGCGCTCATGCAATTGGCGGACTGCACGTCGGGTGTCGTGGACTGGATGAAAGACGCTTCTCAGCAGGATCGACTAAGCGGTAGCGAGCCGTTCCTCGACATGCTTGCCGTCGCGACGTGCGGATGGCTGATGGCGCGGCAACATCGCATTGCGGGCGAGCGCCTTGTTGCAGGACAGGGCGACCCGGTGTTTCTGAAATCGAAGCAGGCGGTCGCCCGCTATTATCTCGATCACCTCGTCCCCGAGGCCGTCGGTCGTGCGGCTGCCGCGACGGCCGGGGCAACCGCGCTTTATGCGTTGACTGCCGAGGAACTGGTGGCTTGATGCCGGTCCAAGAAGCTGAAATGCGCGGGTCGGTGGGGCAGGCCGAACGGTGACGCCGTCCAAGGTGTTCAGTCGTCGCGACGTCGCCAGTGCGGTCGCCACCGCAGCGACCGCGCTTAGCATTCCGGCGGCAGGTGCATCGCCAGTGACCGTTGCCGTGCAGCCCCCGGGCGACGGGAGTGACGCGACCGACCTCATCCAATCTGCGATCGATACGGTCGAGCCGGTTCGGGGACGCGTGTACATCGCGACAGGCCGTTACCGGCTGACACGATCGTTGCGCCTGCCCAGTTTCGTGACGCTTCAGGGGGAGGGGGCAGGCACGATTCTCGACAACGAAACCCGCGCGCTGAACGTGCCGCAACTGGTGAACAAGGATTCCAGGGCACTGATTTTTGCCACGGTCCGCGACCTCGTTTTTCGCGGCGGAACCCACGCCGTCAAGCTGTTGGTAAGCGATGAGATCGCCGGACTTTCGTTCTCGAACTGCACGTTCGAGTTGCAGACCGCCGTAAACTTTCAGGTCAACAAGCTATTGCAGACCACCAACTTCAATTCTTGCGTCTTTGATGGCGCACCGCAGGGACTGGTGGTCGATGGCTTCACGGCCAACATGAACAATTTCATCGGGTGCACCTTTACCAACCACGGCCTCGAGCATGTCACATTCAATACCGCCGAAGTGAACAATTTTGTCGGTTGCCGGTTCGAGGGAGGTGGGCGGGCCGAAGGCGCGACCATCGCGCTCACCAATGCCAGAAACATAAACTTCTTCGGGTGTTATTTCGAGGCGACGCATCAGACTTTGCTAAGGGAAAGCAAGTCGGCGAACGGCGTCTGGTTCGAGGGGTGTCATTTTACGGGCTGGGGTCGCGAATTGCGCGCGTACCGGTTCGACAGCGACGGTATCATAGGGTTCGGTGCCAACAGCTGGCATGTCTCTGGCAAGAGTTCCGGACCGATCCAGCATTCGAGGGGAACGAACGGTGCGCCGCTGGGCAGCGGCGTCGAGTATTTTGCCAATACCGAGCGCTACCAGTCATTTCTGTGCACGCCCCGCAGCGTGGCGATCGGCGACTGGTTGGACATTATCGTGCTCTCAGCCGGTGGGGTGCCTGCCGAGCCGGGTTCGGCCGGTGCTCAGGTCTACTTGAAGCTATTCGCAGTGGCAGACGACAATACCGCAGCCGTTGGCGACGAAGTGCGATTGCTGGCACATCGCAACAAGGGCGGAGCGCTTCGCGTGGAGTTAGTGGCGGGTAAGGTCGACCCGCCATTCGAATATGCGCTGGCAAACGATGAAGATGGCGAATGGCGGTTGAGGGTGCGCTTCACGAGCACTTCGAGCAGCCGAGCGCGCCATTTGATCCAAGTTGCAGGCGAAACTCAGCGCTCCGCGAGCGATCCCGAATTCAAGATTGCTGTCCAGCCAGTTTGATCAAACCTTGTTTGCCGCGAACGGCGTTCTATCTCTGCGGAAGCAAAGAGGACGACATGACAACTGATCAAGCCACCCTAGCCGCAGGATGCTTCTGGTGTATCGAGGCCGTATTCGACGGGCTGGCAGGGGTTCAAAGCGTCGAGAGTGGTTACATCGGCGGCCACGTGACCAATCCGAATTACCGCGATGTCTGTGGTGGCCGGACAGGTCATGCCGAAGCGATCCGCATCGCGTTCGATCCTGCCATCGTCAGTTTCGATGAGATCCTCGAGATCTTTTTCGAGATTCACGACCCGACGCAGCTCAATCGTCAGGGCAATGACGTGGGCACGCAATACCGATCCGCGATCTTCCCGCATTCACCGGAGCAGGAGGTGGTCGCCCGGGCCGCGATAGCGCGCGCGCAGAACGAGCACGCAGAGCCGATCGTCACGACGATCGAGCCGCTGTCCCAATGGTATGTCGCCGAGGACTATCATCAGGAATATTTCGAGCGCGAGGGCAATTCCAACCCTTATTGCCAGATCGTCGTTGCGCCAAAGCTTGCGAAATTCCGCAAGAAGCACGCCGACCGGTTGAAGGGCATTGCCGCCTAAACGCGATGATACGCTCGGTACCAGCCGATGAAGGCAGGGATGCCAACATCGATGCCGGTTGTCGGTTCATAGCCCAGGTCGGACCTGATCGCTTCGATGTCGGCGTAGGTTTCGGGAACGTCGCCGGGCTGCATGGGCTGAAGGTCACAGATCGCTTTCCTGCCACAGGCTGCCTCGATCACTCCGATCATTCGCATAAGGTCTTCGGAGCGATGATTGCCAATGTTGTAGAGCCGGTGCGGCGCGACGCTACCGCCGGCCTTCGGCGCGCCATCGTCCGCCGGAGGATTGTCGAGGCAGGCAATGACTCCTGTCACGATATCGTCGATATAGGTGAAGTCGCGACGCATCTGGCCATTGTTGAAGACCGGGATCGGACGCCCCTCGAGGATCGATTGCGCGAAAATCCACATCGCCATGTCGGGGCGGCCCCAAGGGCCGTACACGGTAAAGAACCGCAATCCGGTCAGTGGTATCCGATAGAGATGCGCGTAGGTCTCGCTCATCAATTCGTCCGCCTTCTTGGTCGCCGCATAGAGCGAGAGGGGGCGATCGACACGGTCTTCGACGCGGAAGGGCAGCCTGGTGTTGCCGCCGTAAACCGAGGACGATGAGGCGTACACCATCGGCACGCCCATCAGACGGGCCACTTCAAGCAGGTTCAGGTGACCAACGAGATTGGCTTGCACATAAGCGCGCGGGTTTTCGATCGAGTAGCGGACGCCTGCCTGGGCACCGAGATGGACGATCGAGTCGAATTTTTCGTCGGCCAACGCGCGATCAAGGGCGTGATGGTCGGAAAAGTCGAGTTGATGAAATTGGAAATTGGGGTGCTGAAGGAGAGCCAAACGGGCCAATTTCAGCTTTGGATCATAATAATCGTTGAGGTTGTCCACGCCGACAACACGGTCGCCGCGCCCGAGCAGTCGCTGCGAAACGGCGGCGCCAATAAAGCCTGCGGCACCTGTAACCAGCGCCCTCACGCAATTGCCGCCGCTGCACCCAATGCCGCCCGCCGAAGTCGGTCGTTTATCGCATTGCCGATACCGTATTCGGGAATTGAAGCCACCGCGATCTTCGCTCTGTCACTCGCGTCCGCGCGGTGTAGAAGATCAAACAGTCGAGCGCCGGCTTCGCGAAGATCGCCCGTCGCGCTCAGCGTTGCGTCGCCCGCGACCGCGCCGAAACCGATCATCCATTCGTTCGGGTCTGCTACGGCTGCGTCGAGCCGCAACGGTTTGGTCGGCGCATAATGCGCGGCAAGCTGTCCTGGCGCTTCTATCGCGCCGTCGGTAACGACGACTGATCCCGCAACTTCGACCGGACCCGCGCGCAGCAGGCGGATGGCCCCGCCATCGACTGCAACGATGGTCGATTCGATTCCTCCCTGGGTAGCGCCGTCATCAACGATCAGGGGAATTCGCCCGCCCAGCGACTGAAGGACGTGCGCTGCACGTGTCGGACTTAATGCGCCGCTGATATTGGCGCTGGGAGCGGCGAGCGGTTTTCCTGTTGCGTGCAGGAGTGCCTGCATGGCGCGATGTGAGGGCATTCGGAGCGCCACGGTGGAAAGGCCGGCGGTTGCCGCGCTGGCAATGGCCGCATCGACGCGCAACGGCACGACCAAGGTCAGAGGTCCCGGCCAAAACTCCTCAACAAGGGACTGGGCAATGCTGCCAATCTCACCGATCGCGCGCGCTTGCGCCAAATCGGCCACGTGGACGATCAGAGGATTGAAGCCAGGGCGCTGCTTCGCTTGGTAAATGCGCGCCACCGCCGCCCCAGATGTCGCATCCGCCGCCAAACCGTAAACAGTCTCGGTCGGCACCGCCACGACGTCGCCGGAGGTGATAAACCGTGCAGCTTCGCGCAACGCAGCGTCGTCAAATTGCAAAACGCGCGTGAAGCGGTCTTCGGTCACCTGTCACCCCAGATGCCGCGCGTATCGTAAACAATTTTCCCCGCCCGCTCCTCGACAGGAACCGATTTGAAAAGATCGTGATCGACCAGCACGATCAATATTTCGCACTCCATAAGCGCCGTGTCGAGGTCGATCAGCCGCGCACCCGTCAGGGAGGGTGGCAACGCATCGACGTGCGGTTCGACAATCGACAGGGCAGCGCCCGACGCCTCCAGAAGTGCTTCGGCGACTTTTAGCGCCGGACTTTCCCGAAGATCGCCAATGTTTGCTTTGAACGTGATGCCAAGGCAGGCGATGCGTGCCACGGGATGTGACGCCATCATCGCCTTCGCCCTTGCAGTGACGTGCCCCACTTTCGCGTCATTCACTTCACGTGCAGTCCGTATCAACGGCGTACTGTCCGGCGCAGAATTGACGATGAACCAGGGATCGACGGCAATGCAATGCCCGCCGACTCCCGGGCCCGGTCGCAGGATATCAACGCGAGGATGACGGTTGGCGAGGCGGATGACTTCCCATATGTCGAGGTCGAGCGCATCTGCAACGACCGACAGTTCGTTGGCGAAAGCAATATTGACGTCGCGAAATGCGTTCTCGCTAAGCTTGACCATTTCGGCGACCCGGGCTGTGGTCGTGACGCACGCGCCCCGCACGAAGCGTTGGTAAAATGCCAGTGCCTTGCGCGCGCAACGTGGTGTGATCCCCCCGATGCAACGGTCGTTCGCAACCAGTTCCGCCAATATCCGACCGGGAAGCACTCGCTCCGGGCAATAAGCGATGAAGACGTCGGCATGGCCTGCACCCGTCATCGGCATCATCAGATCAGGTCGCAAGCGACCGAGCAAATCGCGCACCGCTTCGGTCGTGCCGACCGGAGAGGTGGATTCAAGCACGATCAAATCACCTGCTTTCAAAACGGGCGCGATCATGGTGGCGGCCGAAAGCACGAACCCGGTATCGGGCTTGTGCGCATCATCAATCGGCGTGGGTACAGCGATCAGAAATACGTCGCAGGTTTCCAGAACTGTAGAGGCCCGGAGGAGTCCGCGCTGCACGACGCCCTGAACGAGCGCCTCCAGATCGACCTCTTCGATGTGGATACGGCCCGAATTCACGGTTTCGACAATGGCCTCGTTGATGTCGATCCCCAGAACGCGCGCGCCGGATCGCGCGATCATCGCGCCGGTGGGCAGTCCGATATAACCGAGCCCCAGTACCGCAACATCAATCGACTGACTTGTGGTCACCAGCTATGATCTCCGCAATCCGTTCCGCAGCCCGACCGTCACCGTACGGATTATGAGCGCGCGCCATCGAGTGATAAGCGTCTTCATCGTCGAGAAGGGTGAAGGTTTCGTGCAGAATGCGCGCCGGATCGGTTCCGACGAGCTTTGCCGTCCCCGCAACGACGCCTTCAGGGCGCTCCGTCGTTTCGCGCATAATGAGGACGGGTTTTCCGAATGACGGCGCTTCTTCCTGAATGCCGCCCGAGTCGGTCAGAACTAACGTTGCCAGATCGAGAAGGCGCACAATATTCGGGTAGTCGAGGGGGGCGATCATCGCGACATTAGCAAGCCCGGAAAGGCGGTCAGTCATAGCTGCAACCACGGCGGGATTGGGATGTACCGGAAAAATCACGGCAATATCTGGATGTGCGGCAATTCCGGCGATCGCGTCCGCAATCATCGTCAAAGCCTCAAAATTCTCGCGACGATGCGTTGTCACGGCGACGATGCGCTTGCCCGCAAACCGGACTGCCAAGTTGTCCATCTGGGCCACCAAGGAGGGTTGCGTCCGAACCTTGTCACGCGTTGACATCAGCGCGTCGATCACGGTGTTCCCCGTTAGGTGGACGGTTTGGAGAGCGATGCCTTCGCGTATTAGCGCGTCCCGGGCGGTTTGTGTCGGACAGAAATGCAGGTCGGCAATCGTCGCTATGATGCGTCGGTTCACTTCTTCGGGCCAGGGGTGATGAGCGTTGCCCGACCTAAGCCCCGCTTCGACGTGCGCGACGGGAATCTTGCGGTAGTGTGCAGCCAGAGCGCCGGTCATCGCGGTGGTCGTGTCTCCCTGAACGATAATGCGATCAGGCAACTCGCTATCGAAGACAGTCCCCAAGCCCGTGATCAGCGCCGCTGTCAGGCGGTCAAGGCTCTGGTCGTGCGTCATAAGATCAAGGTCAAAGTCCGGAACTATCCCTGCGACCCGTAGGACCTGATCGAGGATGTGGCGGTGTTGCCCCGTGACGCATATCTTGACCTGTATCGAGGGCATGGCGTGAAGTGCGGTGACAACGGGAAATAGCTTGATGGCTTCGGGCCGCGTCCCGAAGACGACCATCAGTTTCACGATCGATAGGTTCCGTCGAGGATCGATTGCCACCAAATTTCATTGGCCAGATACCAGTTGACGGTATCGGTCAGAGCCTCGTCGAACTTGCGTCGTGGCGCATAGCCCAATTCGCCCGCAATCTTGCGTTCGTCGATAGCATAACGGCGGTCATGACCCGCCCGATCGGTCACAAACTTTCGCAATTCGTGCGAGGATCCGCCGTTCGCGGCTGGTGCAAGCGGGAAGCGCTTCGCCAAGTCGGATTCCAGAGCGAATGCGGCATCGACTGCGTCGCAAATGGCATCGACGACGCGCAGGTTCGGCAATTCTTCGCCTCCCCCGACATTATAGGTTTCTCCGGGTCGGCCGCCTGTGAGCACCAGATCAATCGCAAAGCAATGGTCGTCGACATGCAGCCAATCGCGCGCGTTCAGGCCATCGCCATAAACCGGAAGAGACTTTCCCGTCAGCGCATTGATGATGAATAGCGGGATGAGTTTTTCGGGAAATTGGAGCGGGCCGTAATTGTTCGAGCAATTGGTAATCGTCGTGTGCAGGCCGTAAGTGTGGTGGTAAGCTCGCACGAGGTGATCCGAGGCGGCTTTTGATGCCGAATAGGGTGAATTCGGAGCGTAAGGCGTCGTTTCGCTGAACGGAGCATCGTGAGGCCCGAGCGATCCGAAAACCTCGTCAGTCGAGATGTGATGAAAACGGTGCGATCGTCCGTCGCCCCGATCAAGCCATTCCCGGCGAGCGGCTTTCAGCAGGCTGTGCGTACCGATAACGTTCGTCGTGACGAAGGCATCGGGACCGGAAATCGACCGGTCCACGTGACTTTCCGCCGCGAAGTGCACGATTGTGGTGAGACTCCGATCACGAAGAAGGCTGGCAATTCGTTCTTCGTCACAAATGTCGCCGCAAACGAGTTCGACGCCCGATATGTCGTCTAAATTTGCTGCATTGCCAGCATAGGTGAGCGCGTCCAGAACGACAATTGTCGAATCCGGATGCGTTGTCCGCCAATAGCGAACGAAATTGGCACCAATGAATCCTGCGCCGCCTGTTACGAGCAGGTTGGTCATTGCGCAAAATCCTTCAAGCTGTCCTGCAATTTTCGACGCCAGTGCGGGGCCGGACCGAGGAGCGCCCACGTTTCGGTCTTGTCGAGCACGGAATAGGCAGGGCGCATTGCTGGGGTCGGATAGTCACAGGTACGGACAGGCACGATGGCCACGTCACGCGAAAGCAATCCTATCGCGCGAGCTTCGTCATGAATTGCGACCGCGAAATCATACCAGGAGGCGACGCCAGCATCGGTGCAGTGAAACGTACCCGTGACGTTCACGCCAAGCAGACCCCAGATGGTGTGCGCCAGCGTCATTACGTTCGTTGGTGTGCCGACCTGATCGGAAACGACGCTTATTAGATCCTGTGTGGCCATGAGCCGGAGCATCGTACGCACGAAATTATTGCCGGTGGCCGAGTATACCCATGCCGTCCTTATAATCAGCGGCGCGGGATGAGTTGCGCGAACGCGCGCTTCACCCGCGAGCTTTGTCCGGCCATAGGCGTTGAGCGGGTTCGCCTGAGCTTCAGGCACATAAGGGGTGCTGTCCGTTCCATCGAAAATGAAGTCTGTCGAAATGTGAACGAAGCGCATGCCGGCGCGGGCTGCTTGTTCGGCGAGATACCCTGCGGCCTCCGCATTGACCAATGCGGCACCTTGCTCGTCGCCTTCAGCTCGGTCGACTGCAGTATAAGCGGCGGCATTGACCAGCACATCGCACCCGGCCGCCGCTACGGCTCTAGCAATGCTGCCAGTGTCGGTGATGTCGAATTGCATTTCGTCGGGTGCTACGACGGCGGCACGAGAGGGAATGGAAGCAACCATGGCCCGCCCGAGCTGTCCGGCAGCCCCTGCCACCAATACTTTCACGCGAAAGTTTCCGCAGCGGCCAGAACCGGTGCCGCCGCGTCCTTGGCCGACAGTATCGGCTCACGCACGGGCCAGGCGATGTTCAGAGCCGGATCGTTCCAGCGGACGGAGCGCTCCAACCCCGGTTCATAAAGCGCGGTACATTTGTAGAGGAATTCGGTCTTGTCCTCCAGAGTGACGAAGCCATGAGCAAAGCCCTCGGGGATCCATAGCTGGCGACGGTTGTGTGCCGACAATTCAAAACCCACCCATTTCCCGAAAGTCGATGAGCTGCGCCGGAGGTCGACAGCCACGTCGAAAACGGCGCCGGCGACAACGCGGACCAGTTTACCCTGCGGGGAACTCACCTGATAATGCAGCCCTCGCAGCACGTTCGCGGCGGATTTGCTGTGATTGTCTTGCACGAAATGGAGGTCCAAGCCTGCCTCCTCAAAGGCGCGCGCGTTCCAAGTCTCCATGAAAAAGCCACGCTCGTCGCCATGGACGTGCGGTTGGATCAGCTTGACGTCGGGAATATCGGTCGAGATTACCTGCATCAGCGACCGTGCTCAAGCTGTCGAGCCAGGTAGGCACCATAGCCGCTTTTGCCGAGCCCGCTGGCGAGTTCGGCCAAAGCGTCGTCGTCAATGAAGCCCTGTCGCCATGCGATTTCTTCCGGGCACGCGATCTTCAGGTTCTGCCGTTCCTCGATAATGCGGACGAAGCTTGCCGCGTCGAGCAGCGAACCGTGGGTACCCGTGTCGAGCCAGGCGAAGCCGCGACCCATCAATTCGACATGAAGACGACCATCGTCGAGATACGAACGATTGAGGTCCGTAATTTCGAGTTCGCCGCGGGCCGAGGGGCGAATTTCACGGGCGCGGGCAACAGCCTCCCCGTCATAGAAGTAGAGACCAGTCACCGCGAAACTTGACTTGGGATGAGCCGGCTTTTCCTCGAGCGAGGACGCGCGCCCCTCCGCATCGAATGCGACCACGCCGTAAGCTTGCGGGTCTGCCACATTGTAACCGAAAATTGTCGCGCCATCGGTGCGGCCGTCTGCGGTGGCCAGCAATTCGGGCAAGCCGTGCCCATAGAAGATATTGTCGCCGAGAACGAGAGCAGATGGTGCTTCGCCCACAAAATCCGCGCCGATGTGAAACGCTTGTGCCAGCCCTTCGGGTTCAGGTTGGACAGCATAATGAAAAGCCATTCCCCACCTGGCTCCGTCGCCAAGCAGATTCTGGAAGGCTGCCTGATCATGGGGCGTGGTAATGATGAGCACTTCGCGAATGCCCGCCATCATCAGCACCGAAAGCGGGTAGTAGATCATTGGCTTGTCGTAGATCGGCATCAACTGCTTCGATACCGACAGCGTCAGCGGATGCAGCCGTGTGCCAGACCCGCCCGCCAAGATAATTCCGCGGCGCAAATTATTCTCCAATTGGCTGAGTGCGTGGCTTGATGCAGTTTTGCGGCGTCGCCCTGCCTTTCACTCGTCGCCGGGTCAACCTTTGCAAGCACACTGGCCTATCATCGGCGGATCACGAACCGATACGATGTTCCGATAACGCTTGCAGCCAGATCCCCAAGCCCGTCAGGTCGTCAAAAACCACCGCTCCGTGCCCTCGATGCCAATCGCCGTCAACCGTCCGCTTGCAAACGCTCCGGTGTCGATGCCGATGCGGTTGGGCCGTTCTTCAACGGCTTCGGTGATCGAATGGCCGTGAACGATCATGACGCCATGATCGCGCGTGTCGTCGAGAAATTCGTTGCGAATCCAGCGCATATCGCTCGGCTTCTGATCTTCGAGCGGCAGTCCTGGCCGGATCCCTGCATGCACGAAAAGATATTGGCCGCACTGCCACTGATCGATGAACCCGCGCATGAAGGCGATGTGTTCGGCTGGAACGCGATCGGCGACCAGTTGTGTCAGATCGCTTAAGTCACACGCTTCATATTCCATCTCACTGATGCCGTAGCTCATCAGCGTCTCGCGTCCGCCGACGCGGTGAAGCAGGCCGGCGGCGCGGCGCTCGCCTTCCCATGTGCGGATCAATATTTCTTCGTGATTGCCCATCAGAAGCACGGTTTTGCGCGTGCCGGCCAACCGCATGACACGATCGACGACTCCGCAAGAGTCGGGGCCACGATCGACGAGGTCGCCGAGGAAGACCAAGGTCGTATCGGTGGCACCGCGCACCTCATCGTCGATTTCGATGTCCGCAAGAAGTTCGTCGAGCAAATCGAGGCGACCGTGGATGTCGCCGATTGCGTAGACGCGCTGCCCCTGCGGCAAAAAATGTTGCTGCGGCTCGGAGCCCGACCGGGCGAAGAGATTACGAAATACCATGAATGTCGAAGCCGCTAGCGCAAGAAGACTGAATAGTGCCTTACACGCTTTCGCCATCCATGAGCGAGCGAAGCTCTATCCCGAGCCGTTCCATATGGGCACGAATGCGTGGCCAGCTTTCCGTCAAAAATTGCCGACGTTCGTCGTCGAGCAGCCGCTCCGTCGCGCCCCTCGCAACGAACATTCCAATTCCGCGGCGAACGACGACATAGCCATCGTCCTGCAACGACTGATACGCCTTGGCGACCGTCAAAGGATTTGCGCCGCGTTCGGCGGCGAACGCGCGGACCGAAGGGAGCTGATCACCTTCGGCAAAATCGCCATCCAGAATCGACGCAGCCAAGACGGCACGGAGGCGGAGATAAACGGGAAGATCACCCGCAGCAGCAACTGTCATGGAGAGGCAATACACCGATCTTGCAAAAGAGTCACCTCCAGTGTCGAACCACCCGATCATAGTCGGGGCGCGGCCGCTCCTCCAGATCGCGACCTGGAGATCCGATGAAAACGAAACCGGCTATGCGGTCGTCGGGGCCACCGAATGCGTCCCGGACCGCGTGCGAATAGGCAGGCCAGCCGGTCAGCCAGCCGCCTACGAAACCGCTGGCAGAGGCCGCCGTGAGCAGGTTCATGCAGGTTGCGCCGGCGGAAAGCTCCTGTTCCCAGACCGGTATCTTGCTGTTGGCCGAAGGCGTGGAGACGACCACGACGAGTGTGGGAGCCTGGCGCGCGAATTGCTCCAGCGACGCGAGTTCTACCCGCCCCGCCGTTGGACGCTCCGCGCGATACGCATCTGTCAGAAGCGTCGCGAGCGCGTCGCGCCGATCCTGGTCCACAATTATGAAGCGCCAGGGATTGAGCTTTCCATGGTCGGGCACGCGCATCGCGATTTCAAGGATGGCCCGAAGCTGCGACGCATCGGGCCCAGGCGCCAACATGTCGCGCGGCTTGCCTGATCGACGGCTATGCAGGAGCGCGAGTGGCGAAGAATTGTCATTGAACATGCCCGTTCGCTAGGGAAGGGCAAAAGGAAGCACAAGAAGAGTGATCGAGGAGGTACGATACACGTGATTGCGGGCGCTTTGATGATCCTGCTTGCAGCGGCGCCAGCGGCCGGGGCGGGGTTGGCAGCGCTGCAGGCCGACGACCGGCGCGTCGCCACGGTCGCCTGGCGGTTGCAAACAGCGAACGTCGCGCTTTGTCCAACGCTGTCGGGATATATTTCAGGGCTATCGATCCATGCGCTGTCGCAATACGCGGCGGCCTTGCGGCCGCAGGTGAGAGTGCAATTCGGGCTGAGCGATCGAGTGGCAATTGCTGCTGTTGCCACGGGAAGCCAAGCCGCCCGGGCGGGGTTGCAAATCGGCGATGCAATCGTGCGCGTGGACGGGCTCGACACGCCCGCGATATCATCCAGCAAGCTCGACTATGGTCCTGTCGCTGCTGTCGAAGCGCAGATCGAGACTGCCCTTTTGAAGCCCCCCGCGCTATTGCTGATAGAACGCGGTGCCGATCGAGTAACGGTCCCGCTCGAGGGCGACGCGGGATGCGTATCCAGGGTTCAGATTGTTCCTGGCGAGGCGATCAATGCAGAGGCCGACGGCCAGTACGTCCAGATTTCCGACGCTGTTCTCGGTCTGGCGCAAAGTGACGATGCGCTGGCGACGATCCTGGGCCATGAACTGGCGCATAATCTCCTCGGTCATCGGGCACGGCTCGACGCCGCGAAGGTTTCGCGCGGGATATTCGCCGGACTGGGGCGCAATGGCGCGAAACTGCGCGCGACCGAATATGAGGCTGACAGGCTCGGCGTCTGGCTGATGGCACGGGCGGGTTTCGACGCCGGTGCAGTCGTGCCTTTCTGGAGGCAATTGGCGCGAAGCAGTGGCGGTGGATTTTTGTCGGATGGCACCCATCCCTCGTGGAAAGAGCGGCTGAAGCGTCTGTCGAAGGCCGTAGCCGAGGTCAAAGCGCAGCAGGTGGCTGGCTTGCCGCTGGTGCCGCCCGCGCAATAATGTTCTTCACAGGCGCAATTTCGCCGCTAGGCTTGCGGGCAATCAAAAAATCCTCGGGGAGTTCAAAATGGTCGACGTGACCGCCGATAACAGTGTCGCACCGCAAGGTCCGCAGCCCGGCCGCAGCGACGGCGAGACATGGTTCGGCCACCCTCGACAGCTTGCCCGCATGTTCACCACCGAAATGTGGGAGCGTTTCGGCTTTTACGGGATGCGCGCGCTCCTGACGCTGTATCTGGCGACGCATTTCCTGTTCGACGACAGGACGACGAACGGACTTTACGGCGGTTTTACGGCGCTGGTTTACCTGACGCCGCTTGTCGGCGGACTCATGGCGGACCGTTATCTCGGCTCGAAGAAGGCGATCAAATTCGGCGCGATCGTGATGGCGTGCGGGTATTTCCTGCTGTGCTTTGGCGGAGAGGCGGCGAAACCCTATGCGGTCGTCGAGGGGCAACGGTATGAGGTTACGCAGTCCGGCGAAGGCGATGCGCGCCAGCAATTCATCACCAGCGGCAGTGACACGCTTCGGATCAAGGGCAATGAGGACAAGACCATATCGCTCCTTCGCGCCGATGGCAGCGAAGCCCGGCGGATCCCCAGCGAGAGGTTCGAGGCCAACGGCGAACGCAGTGCCTTTTACACCCTCCTGATGCTCTTCGCGCTGTCGATGGTCACGGTCGGCAATGGCTTTTTCAAGCCGAACATATCAACGATCGTAGGATCGCTTTATGCGCAGGGCGACCGGCGGCGCGACGCCGGATTCACGATCTTCTATATGGGGATCAACCTCGGCTCACTCTTTTCGCAGCTCCTGTGCCCGTTCCTGGCGGTTGCGGTCGGATGGTGGGCAGGTTTTGGCCTGGCGGCGATCGGGATGCTGTTTTCCTGGAGTCTCATCCAGTTCGATGGCGGGAAACTCGCCGGATATGGTGAACCCCCGACGAGGGCCGGACCCGATCGCTCGGTGGCTGTATATATCGGTGCGCTGATTGCCATTCCCGTGGTGTGGTTCCTGTTCCAGAACCTGATGAATGCGCCCGCGCCCGGCGAGGGATCAGGCATCGTCGGCTATCTGCTGGCGCTGCCGATCATGGCAAAAGTTTTGTTCTTCACCTTCATCATCGCTGTCATTGGCATCCCGATCTGGTCTGCCAAGGCGGGAAATCGGGTCGAGTTCCAGATGATGGTGGCGGCCATCGTGCTGATCGTCTTCAACGTCACGTTCTGGACGCTGTTCGAACAGGCAGGGTCGTCGCTGACGCTGTTTGCCGACCGCAACACCAACCTGTCGGTATTCGGCCTGTTCAGCATCACGGCGGGGCAGACGCAGTTCTTCAACGCCTTTTGGATCGTCGCTCTGGCTCCGGTGTTCAGCGCGCTCTGGACCGCGCTCGCGCGGCGCGGGATCGAGCCGTCGATCCCGGTCAAATTCGGTATTGCGCTGATCGGCGTCGGCGCGGGGTTTCTGTTCCTGGTGTGGGGCACACAGTTCGTCGGCCCTGACTTCAAGGTCGGCATCTGGTGGCTTGCGGGACTCTACCTGATCCATTCGATTGCCGAATTGTGCATTTCGCCGGTGGGCCTCAGCATGGTGACCAAGCTGTCGATCGCACGCGTCGTGGGCATGATGATGGGCGTGTGGTTCCTGTCGATCTCGGTCGCGCAGTATTTTGCCGGTATGGTCGCACAGGTCGCAAGCGTCGAGACCGTGGGAGGACAGGTCACCAACCCGAAGGTCAGCCTGGAGACCTATGCCGGGACGTTCTGGACCATCGGCCTGGTCGCCGCAGGCATTGGCGTGTTCCTGCTGGTCGTTTCCCCGCTTATCAGGAAATGGATGCATGGCGTTCAGTAAGCATTGCGTTGTCGTTGTTGCTGCATTTCTTGCCGGGTGCAGTACCGCCAGTCCTCCGCCAAAGAGCGCATCGGCCAAGCCGGTTTCCAAATGGAACGCCGACCCGTATCCGTCGACATACAAGGCGTATCCGTCCGCACCGACTGCGATCCGCAACGCGACCATCTATGATGGCGAGGGCGGCCGGATCGAGCGTGGGACCGTTTTCATGTCGGGTGGCAAGATCACCGCGATCGGTGGACCCGACACGCCGATACCCGCCGATACTGCGGTGTTCGACGGCACAGGCAAATGGGTCACGCCGGGGATCATCGATATTCACAGCCACCTCGGCGATTACCCGTCGCCGGGGGTTGCGGCGAATTCCGACGGCAATGAGGCGACCGGCCCTGTCCGCGCAGAGGTGTGGGCCGAGCACAGCGTGTGGCCGCAGGATCCGGGTTTCAGCCGGGCGCTCGTCAACGGCGGGGTGACGTCGCTCCAGATCCTGCCGGGTTCGGCAAACCTGTTCGGCGGGCGGTCGGTTGTGCTGAAGAACGTCTATGCACGCACCATGCAGGGCATGAAGTTTCCCGGCGCGCCCTATGGACTGAAGATGGCGTGCGGCGAGAACCCCAAGCGCGTTTATGGATCGCGCAACATCATGCCGGCGACACGCATGGGCAATATGGCGGTCGACCGAGCGACCTGGGCCAAGGCGGTCGAGTACCGGCGCAAGCTCGACAGTGGCAAGGATGTGACGCGCGACATCGCGATGGACACGCTCGCCGGCGTGCTGGCGGGCGAAATACTGGTGCAGAACCACTGCTACCGCGCCGACGAGATGGCCAATGTGATCGATATGGCCAAGGAGTTCGGGTACAAGGTGACGGCGTTCCACCACGCGGTCGAGGCCTATAAGATCGCCGACATGCTTGCCGCCAACGGGATTTGCGCCGCGATGTGGTCCGACTGGTGGGGGTTCAAGATGGAATCCTATGACGCCATCAACGAGAACATACCGCTGGTGCACAATGCAGGAGCGTGTGCGATCGTCCATTCGGACGATCCGAACGGAATCCAGAGACTGAATCAGGAAGCGGCGAAGGCGGTGGCCGACGGGCGGCGCATTGGCATCGCCATTCCCGACGAGGTCGCGTGGAAGTGGCTCACGTACAATCCGGCCAAGGCCATGGGGATCGCCGGCAAGACCGGCAGCCTGAAGGTCGGCAAGATGGCCGACGTCGTGCTTTGGAATGGCAACCCGTTCAGCGTTTACACGCGCCCCGAACGCGTGTGGATCGACGGCGCGCTGATGTACGACGCCAATGATCCCAAGCGGCGGCCGGTGAGCGATTTCGAATTGGGCCAGACGGGTGAAGGGGACGTGAAGTGAAGCGGCTTCTGCTTGCGGCGACGACGTTGCTGGCGAACCCGGTGCTGGCCGGTACGGTCGCCATCACCGGAGGAACGGTTGCGATAGGCGACGGCTCGGCACCTGGCCCCGGTACGGTCGTCATTCGCGATGGACGCA
The DNA here is from genome assembly GCA_031372155.1 of Sphingomonas sp. GTDB lineage: Bacteria > Pseudomonadota > Alphaproteobacteria > Sphingomonadales > Sphingomonadaceae > Sphingomonas_O. Next base: position 10,747 of record JANMKS010000195.1, on the reverse strand, counting down.
TAATCGCGGCGGGCACCAACGTCGGCGTTCCGGCGGGAGCGCAAATCGTCGATGCGACCGGCAAATGGGTCGTGCCGGGTATCGTTGCGGGCTTCTCGCGCCTCGGCCTGGTCGAAGTCGACGCGGTCGATGAAACGAACGATGCCAGCGCGAAGCAGTCGCCCTTCAATGCCTCGATCGACGTTGCACCGGCCATCAATCCCCGCGTCCCGGCGATCGCGGTCAGCCGCGCCGCAGGCGTGACGCGCGCCATCGTCGCACCCGAAGTGGCGCAAAGCATGTTTGCGGGAGAGGGCGCGGTCATCGATGCAGGCAGCGATCCCGATGCCGTCACGAAGGCACGCGCGTTCCAGTTTGTCGAATTCGGCGAGGCTGGTGCGCGCGAGGCGGGAGGAAGCCGGGCGGCGGCACATGCGCTCTTTCGGAACGCGCTGTCGGAGGCGCGCGATTATGCGCGCAATCCCGCCGCCTATGACGGGCGGAGCAAGGACGCGATGCTGTTGCGTCGCGACGCTGAAGCGCTGGTTCCGGTGGTCGAAGGCCGCATGCCGATGTTCGTGCATGTCGAAAGCGCGCAGGACATATTGCAGATGATCGCGCTGCGCCGGGAGTTCCCTGCGCTGCGGCTGGTTCTGGTCGGCGTCAGCGAGGGCTGGACCGTGGCGAAGCAAATCGCGGCCGCGCAGATACCGGTGATCGCATCGGCACTGAACGACCTGCCCGCTTCGTTCGAGGCGGTTGCAGCGACGCAGTCGAACATCGGGCGCATGAAAGCGGCAGGAGTGAACGTCGCTATCGGCATGATCGACGACAACGATACGCGCCAGGCGCAGCAATCGACGCAATATGCGGGCAATCTTGTCGCAGTGTCGCGGATACCGGGAGCAACCGGGCTGAGCTGGGCCGATGCGTTCGCGGCGATCACTTCTAAGCCCGCAGAGATCGTCGGGCTTGGCGGCGAGATCGGTTCGCTGCGCGCTGGGCGACGCGCCGACGTCGTGATCTGGTCCGGCGATCCACTGGAATTGTCGAGCGCGGTCGAGAAGGTCTGGATCGACGGGGTGGAACAGCCGCTGGCGACACGCCAGACTCGGTTGCGTGACCGATATCTAACGCCGGGAGAGGGCGATTTGCCCAAGGCTTACGACCGTTAAGGGGGACTAAGCCATGCTTCAGTTGACGCTAGCGCTGACGGCATTCGTCGGTACGCATTTCCTGATGTCGCATCCGCTACGCGCGGCGCTGGTCGCGCGATTGGGTGCGGGAGGGTTCCTGGGCTTTTACTCGCTCGTGTCATTCGCAACGCTTGGGTGGGCGGCGTATGCGTTCTGGCAGGCGCCGCTGGGATACCCGGTCTGGCAAGCGGGTGAAGGTCTGTGGGTCGCGTCGACTGCGATCATGTTCGTCGCCAGCGTTCTGTTTGTCGGCTCGCTGATCGGCAACCCCGCGCTTCCTGCGCCCGGGAACGAGAAGCTGACGCGGCAGACTGTGCGGGGCGTCTTTGCGATTACCCGCCACCCCATGATGTGGGCATTCGCGCTCTGGTCGTTGTCGCATGTTCTGGTCAGCCCGCGGCCTGCCGTAATCCAGCTTTGCGGCGCGATTGCCGTCTTGGCACTCGGTGGAGCAGCCGGGCAGGATCACAAGAAGATCAAGCTTGTCGGGAGCGACTGGCGCGACTGGATGAGGCGTACGTCATTCGTCCCCTTTGGCGGGCAGGCTTCAGGAAGCATCAGCTGGGCCATCGCCTGGCCTGGTCGAACGGCGATGGTCGGGGGGACGCTACTGTGGCTGGCCGCGACATGGGCGCACCCCTGGGCGGGCGCGCCCGTTGCCGGCGTCTGGTACTGGATCAGTTAAATCCGGACCATCTTCATCGAGCGTTCGCCGTAGCGCGGACCCGCCGTCGCGCCGCGCGGCGAGGCCGCGTTCAGAGCGTCGAGGTCTTCGCCAGTCAATTCGACTTCGGCCGCCGCAACGCTGTCCTCCATCGTTGCCCGGCGTTTCGTGCCTGGAATGGGTACGATGTCATCGCCTTGCGCCAGAAGCCACGCGAGCGCGACCTGAGCCTTCGATACGCCATGCCGGTCGGCAACCGCACCGATTGCATCGACGACCTTCAGGTTCTTTGGCAGGTTTTCCGCCGAATATCGCGGGTCGTTGCGACGCCAGTCATCGGCGGGCAGATCGTCAAGGCTGGAGATGCCTCCTGCCAGGAAGCCACGACCGAGCGGCGAATAAGGCACGAAACCGATGCCGTTGTCGCGGCAGACCGACAGGATTTCGTCCTCGACATCGCGCTCCCACAGCGAATATTCCGATTGAAGAGCAGTGATCGGATGGGTGGCGGCGGCGCGACGGATCGTTTCCGGGCCCGCTTCTGACAACGCGATGTGCCGAACCTTTCCTTCTTTCACCAGCTCGGCCATCCCGCCGACAGTATCTTCGATCGGCACGTTCGGATCGACGCGGTGTTGGTAGAACAAATCGATGGTGTCGATGCCAAGCCGCTTCAACGATCCCTCGCACGCCCGTCGCGCGTTTTCCGGACTGCCGTCGAGCCCCACCATCTGGTTCCCGTCCCAACGCATCGCGAATTTGGTCGCGATGACAAGACCGTCGCGCTTGCCCTTGATGGCCGCGCCGACCAGTTCCTCGTTTGAGAAGGGACCATACATTTCTGCGGTGTCGAAGAAGGTGACACCCAGATCGATTGCGCGGTGGATAGTGCGTGTCGACTCATCGTCGTTCGCCTGTCCGTAGCTGATATTGCCCTCGCGGATCATCGGCATGCAGCCGATGCCGATGGCAGAGACCTTCAGCCCATGTCCGAGCGTGCGGTATTTCATGTTGGTTCTCCTATGCTGTCGGTTTGGCGGGCGACCGTCGCAGTCACTGCAACGTCGTGCATAACATTTCCCAATGTCCGAAATATGTCGGGCATCGTTTCGACCGCAATCAGCAAGGCCAATGGCTCGACGGGGACGCCAATGGCAAGGCAGATCGGCGCGATCGAGGTGATGAAACTGACAGTGCCGGGCAGGCTGACGGCACCCATCGACGTCAGCATCGCGGCAAGGATTGCTACGCCGTATTGCGCGGGGCCGAGTTCGACGCCGAACCAATTGGCGACATAGAGCGCGACGGCGATGTTCATGGCCGGACCCGTGGCGCGCAGAAGAGCGACCGCCATCGGCAGCGTGACGCCTGCGCTGGCTTCACTCACGCCCAGTTGTTCCGACTTCTTGAGCATGAGCGGCAGGCAGGCAAGTGAGGACTGGGTGCTGACGGCAAGTGCCTGAACCGGGCCGATCGCGGCAGCGTATCTTCCAAGTGACAACCGCGCGCCGAATATCGCGAGGGGATAGGCAAGCAGGCCGATGACGATCCCGACGCTTGAAACCGTCACGACATAGTGAAGCAGCGCGCCGAATGCCGCAGCCCCGGACCGTGCCCCGACAACCAGCGCCAGCGCGAACACGCCTATGGGTGCGAGACGCAGCACCCACTCAATGACAATGACCATGGCGTCGGCGAGCGCGCTGAAAAAACCGGTGAGGCGGCCTCGCGGCTCGGGCGGAAGCCTGGTAAGCGCGAACGCGAAAACCAGAGTGAAGATCAGTAGCGGCAGGATCGCGTCGTTCGCAGCGGCCGAAACGGGATTGGTTGGCACGATGGCGCGCAGGAAATCGGCAAACGGCGGCACCGCCGCGACCGCAGGTGCCGTCGACAGCGCAGACTTCAATGCCGCGGCAGATGCGACCGGCATCGGTACGATGTTCAGGAATAGCGGCATCAGGATTGCGCCGAGAATTGCCGACGACGCCATGATGGCCAGAATCCAGCCGAGCGAGAGGCCGGCTATCCTTCCGGCGCGCGCCGCCTCCGCCGTCTGGGCAATGCCGGTAATCAGGAGCGAGACGACGAGCGGGACGATCGTCATCCGAAGCCCGTTCAGCCATAGCGCACCGATCGGGTCGGCGACATCGGCGACGCTCTTTGCACGCTGCGGATCAATGGCTGAGCCCGCGATGCCGAGGACAAGCCCCAGAAAAAGTGCGAGCAGGATGCGGGTCGCGTTGGACATCAGGCCAGTGTTGGCAGGTCGGGCCTGCAAGCGAAAGCTGGAATCGCGGAGGAATTTGCGCGAAAAGGCCGGCGAGCAAGGGGACAACGCGCGATGACTCGCAAATTCTTCGGGACGGACGGCATTCGTGGACGGACCAATGCGGCACCGATGACCGCCGAGATCGCCATGAAGGTCGGCATGGCGGCGGGAAGCTATTTCCTGCGCGGCGACCACCGGCACCGGGTCGTGATCGGCAAGGATACGCGGCTCTCGGGCTATATGGTCGAATCGGCGCTTGTCGCGGGTTTCACGAGCGTCGGCATGGATGTGGTGCAGTTCGGGCCGATACCGACGCCCGCAGTGGCGATGCTGACACGGACGATGCGCGCCGACCTCGGCGTGATGATCTCGGCAAGCCATAACCCCTATCTCGACAATGGCATCAAACTGTTCGGGCCGGATGGTTTTAAACTGTCCGATGAGGCGGAAAGGGAGATCGAGGCATTGCTCGCTGTCGAGCCGGTGCTGGCCGAATCGGCACAGATCGGCCGGGCGCGGCGTGTGGAGGATGCCCGCGGACGTTACACCCACTTCGCCAAAGCCACTTTTCCGGAGCATCTGCGGCTCGACGGGCTGAAGATCGTGATCGACTGCGCGAACGGTGCGGCCTATCAAGTCGCGCCCGCCGCGCTTTGGGAACTGGGCGCGGAACTGATTCCGATCGGGGTTTTGCCTGATGGCAAGAACATCAACGAACAGTGTGGATCGACGTCGCCTGCGCTGTTGCAGGAAACTGTCGTGGCAAGCGGGGCGAACATCGGGATCGCGCTGGATGGCGATGCTGACCGACTAATCATCGTCGACGAAAAAGGCAGGATAGTCGACGGCGACCAGCTGATGGCATTGATCGGGACCAGCTGGGCGCGGTCAGGGGCGTTGAAGGGTGGCGGCGTCGTCGCCACCGTAATGTCGAACCTCGGGCTTGAACGGTATTTGCAGAGCGAGGGACTGACCCTGGAGCGCACCGGAGTGGGCGACCGATATGTGCTCGAACGGATGCGCGAGGGCGGGTTCAATATCGGCGGCGAACAGTCGGGGCACATCATCCTGTCGGATCACGCGACGACGGGCGATGGCCTGATCGCGGCGCTCCAGGTTTTGGCCGAACTGGTCGTAACCGGCAGGCCGGCAAGTGAATTGCTTCACCTGTTCGATCCGGTGCCGCAGCTGTTGAAGAACGTTCGGTTTGCAGGCGGCAAGCCGTTGGAAAATGCGCGGGTACGCGATGCGATCGCTCAAGGCGAAACCGAACTCGCCGGGCGCGGGCGGCTCGTCATTCGCCCATCCGGGACCGAGCCGCTGATCCGTGTCATGGCGGAGGGCGACGACGCAGGCCAGGTCGAACGCGTCGTGAACGCGATTTGCGAACAGGTGAAGGCAGCGGCGTGACGGCAAGGATACTCGTGATTGCCGGATCCGACAGCGGCGGCGGCGCAGGGATCCAGGCCGATATAAAGACGATCACGATGCTCGGTGGCTATGCGATGACCGTCGTTACAACGATTACGGCGCAAAATACCATGGGTGTGCAGGCAGTCCATGCGGTGCCGACCGACATTGTGATCGCACAGATTGATTCGGTCTTGAGCGATATCGGTGCCGATGCGATCAAGATCGGGATGATCGGCAGTGCCGCGACGGCGGTGGCGGTTGCTGAGCGGCTGACGGACCTGACTGTACCGATCGTGTTCGACCCGGTGATGGTCGCAACCAGCGGCGCGACGCTTGCCGACGGAACGACGATCGCGGCATTCGAGCGGCTGATGAACATTGCTTCTATAACGACGCCCAATCTGCCCGAGCTCGAGACGCTCGGCGGTGTGGAGGCGGTGACGAAGTTCGGGTGCCATGTGCTCGCCAAGGGCGGCCACTCCGAGGGGGATGTCATTTTTGACCGCCTGTATTCACCGCGAGGCGAAGTACGACACTGGGAGGCGAGGCGTTTCGACACGAACGACACGCACGGCACGGGGTGCACGTTGGCAAGCGCGATCGCAACCGGCCTGGGCGAAGGAATGGAGATCGGAGAAGCGGTTGCCCGGGCGATCCGCTTCGTGCGCCTGGCGATACTGTCCGCACCGGGCTTCGGGCAGGGTTCGGGGCCGCTGGGGCATCACGCCGTGACCGACTTCATCGAAGAAAGACTTGGGGGCGAGGCGTGACCCGACCTTCGATGCGGCACGAGCGATTGTGCACAGCGCCGGTGGCTGGCGTCGACGAAGCGGGCCGCGGGCCGCTGGCCGGACCGGTCGTCGCGGCCGCCGTCATCCTGCCCGAGCGCCGTGTTCCGCGCGGGATCAACGATTCGAAGAAACTTTCGCCGGGTGAGCGTGCGCGGTTGCACGCCCTGATCATGGCAAGGGCATGTGTGGGTGTGGGTATCGTCGAAGCCGACGAGATCGACCGCCTCAACATCTATTGGGCAACGATGAAGGCAATGACGCTGGCGGTCGCCAATCTTGAGTGCCCGCCGGGACACGTGCTTGTCGACGGCAATCGTTTGCCAAAGTGGGATTGGCCCGCAACAGCGATCGTGAGCGGAGACGCCGTGTGCCTGTCGATCGCTGCGGCGTCGATTGTGGCCAAGCACGTTCGCGACACGATCATGATCGGTCATGCGCAGGCGCATCCGCATTACGACTGGGTATCGAACAAGGGCTATGGATGTCCCAAGCACCTTGCGGCATTGCGCGAACATGGTGCGACATCGTTGCATCGGCGCAGCTTTGCGCCCGTCGCGGCAACGCTTTTCATGCCACTTGAGTCTTTTGCGTCACACGCCACTGGTTGAGTCGCTGTGTTAAGAGTTACACAAGATGTCGTGGCAGACTCGTTTCGTTCCGCGCTGCTCGAGCCTCTTGTTAAGACTTCGTGTTAACTTTGATACTTGACGCAGGACTCGACCGGACTCACCATGAGCCCCGTTCAGATGGGGGCGTCGATGGGGGTTTTGCAAAAGCTGAGGGCGGAGCCGACGGCCCGCGCATTATCGCTCGATCGAATCATCAGGGACGATTGCATTGCCGCGATGGCGAGCCTTCCCGACGCCAGCGTCGACATGGTGTTCGCCGACCCGCCGTATAACCTGCAACTCGGCGGCGACCTATTCCGGCCCGAGGGCGGACGCGTTGATGCGGTCGACAACGACTGGGACAAATTTGAAACGTTCGCCGCTTACGACGCCTTCACGGCCGCGTGGCTGAGCGAGGCAAGACGGATATTGAAGCCCAACGGTACGCTCTGGGTGATCGGCAGCTATCACAATATCTTTCGCGTCGGCGCGACATTGCAGGATGCCGGGTTCTGGATCCTGAACGATATCGTCTGGCGCAAGGCGAACCCGATGCCCAATTTCAAAGGAACGCGGTTCACCAACGCGCATGAGACGTTGATCTGGGCTTCGCGCGACGAGGGGTCGAAATATACCTTCAACTATCGGGCGATGAAGTCGCTCAACGATGAACTGCAGATGCGGTCCGACTGGACGTTTCCGATCTGTGGCGGGCAGGAGCGGATCAAGCGCGACGGGACGAAAGCGCACCCGACGCAGAAGCCGGAAGCATTGCTCTACCGGATATTGCTGGCGTGCACGCTCCCGGGGGATATCGTGCTCGATCCGTTTTTCGGGACCGGCACTACGGGCGCGGTGGCCCGACGGCTGGGACGGCACTGGATCGGGATCGAGCGCGACGCAACCTATTGCGACGTGGCGCGCGAGCGGATCGAAGCGGCGCTGCCGCTCGATGAGTCCGCAGTGACAACGATGATGTCGCCAAAATCGCAGCCCAAGGTGGCTTTCGGGACTTTGGTCGAGACCGGTGCGATTGCGCCCGGGACGCGCGTGTTCGATGTCAAGCGGCGCTGGACCGCGACGGTGCGTGCGGACGGCTCGCTGGGCATGGATGCGGAGGCTGGCTCTATCCACAAGCTCGGCGCGCAGGTGCAGGGTGCGCCGTCGTGCAATGGGTGGACGTTCTGGCATTTCGATGCGCAGGGGGGAATCAAACCCATCGACGCGCTGCGGCAGATGTATATCCTTGCGACCGAACCCTGATCTCCCGGGTTCGGATCGGACACGTTCATGACTTTCTTGCAGTTGATCTATGCCTCGCAGCCGTTCGGATTCGACGACGCAATGCTGAACGGCATTCTGGTGACCGCGCGGCGCAACAATCCGCGCGACGGGATCACCGGATGCCTGATCTGTCGGCAGGACCTGTACCTGCAGCTTCTCGAAGGGCCGGGTGAAGCGGTCGAGAGGCTCTATGGCAAAATCGCGCAAGACGACCGGCACCTTGATGTGAAGTGTCTATCGTCCGCAGAGGTCGAGACGCGGATGTTTCCCGACTGGGCGATGCGCGACGACCCCGCGCGGTCATGGCTCTGGTCGCCCGACGAGGTGGCCGGCGGCGCGGTGGCCGATGCGTCACCTGAGGCGCTGCGAACGGTGTTTGCGCAGGTCGCGGGTTGAACAGGACGTACTTGCGACCAACGGCGTTCGTCGACACGCCGGTGGGCTTCGACGGGCAAGTCGAGCGGCTGGCGAGGGGACTGAGCTTTTTCTCGGCTTATGAAGTCATCGAGGTGCGCGACGGTGCGCGTGTCGCCGCACGCCTGGTTCCCGTCGAACGCATCGGTGAGGAGGCGGCGCCAGAGGCGATCGCGCGCTTCACGTCCGCAAGGCCGCCGCTACTCGTCGGCGAACGAACGCTGCGGCTCGACCAGCCGCAGGTGATGGGCATCCTAAACATGACGCCCGACAGTTTTTCCGACGGCGGACGGAGCACCGATCCCGAAGCCGGAGCCGCCGCCGGCTTTGCAATGGGTGACGCGGGCGCGGCGATCATCGACGTAGGGGGGGAGTCCACACGTCCCGGTGCTGCCAGGATATGGGAAGGCGACGAAATTGCCCGAACCAAGCCGGTCGTGGAACGACTGGCCAGGGGCGGAGCCGTCGTTTCAATAGATACACGCAAGGCGAGCGTGATGGAGGCGGCGTTGGCGGCAGGCGCAGTGATCGTCAATGACGTCTCAGCGCTGTGCTTCGATGGTCAGGCGCTGTCGCTGATGGCGGGTGCGACGTGCCCGGTCGTGCTCATGCACTCGACCGATCCGGCAAAGACATTGCATGAGGGCCCGGTGCTGAGCGACGCACTCATCGAGATCTATGACTGGCTGGAGGCCCGCATCGATGCAGTCGTCGCGGCGGGCGTGGACCGGGGCAGGATCATCGTCGATCCGGGCATCGGCTTTGGCAAGAGCGTGGCCGCCAACCTCGCCATCCTGAACGGGCTGTCGCTGTTCCACGGATTAGGTTGCCCGATCGTCCTGGGTGCCAGTCGCAAGCGTTTCATCGGCGCCCTGTCGAATGAGGCACCTGTCGGGGAGCGTTTGGGTGGCAGCCTGGCGGTCGCGCTGGAGGGTGCCCGACAAGGGGTGCAGATACTGCGCGTGCACGATGTGGCCGAGACAGCGCAGGCGCTGCGGGTGTGGCGAGGGTTGCGGGATCAGGGGTTGAGCGGATCACACTGATGCTCCGCCACGCCCTGTACGCCGGCGGGGCCTACTTCGGATGCGTCTTTGCCCTGGGCTTCGTTTTGGGCACGATGCGGGTGCTTGTCGTGGTACCCGTGCTTGGCAGTGAAATTGGTGCGGTCCTGCTCGAGCTGCCCTTCATGGCCTTTGCAAGTTGGGCGCTGGCCACCCTGCTCGTCTCCAGATACGGGCTGCACGCCATAGCGCCGCGCGTCGTGATGGGAACGACAGGCTTTGCCCTCCTCTTGGTCGCCGAAGCGGTGTTCGCACGGATCCTCTTTGATCAATCAGTTTGCACCTGGCTCGGCACACTCGCTGAGATGCCCGGCATCATCGGTCTTGTTGGCTAAGCCATCTATGCGATCATGCCGCTGATGGTGCACCGCCGCTAAGCGGCGTCGGATATCTCGAGCTCGGCGAGTTTGCGGTAAAGCGTGGAGCGCCCGATGCCGAGGCGACGCGCGACTTCGGTCATGCGGCCGCGATAATGACCGATGGCGAGGCGAATGACGTCGGCCTCGATCGCTTCCAGCGCACGCAGGTTACCGTCGGGCTGGAACAGCGTAACTCCTGCCGCCTGCGGGTGACGGTCGTTCGAGGGAGCGCCAATGACCAGCTGTCCCGCGATGTGCGGAAAATCGGACGCAGTCAGTGCGTCGCCGTCGCACAGGACAGCGGCACGGAACAAGGCATTCTGAAGCTGGCGCACGTTACCGGGCCAGGAATAGCCACCAAGCAGTGCCATTGCCTCATCGGTGATGCCGAGATCGCGTAGCCCAGGCTGGCGCGCGATGCGGGCGAGCAGATGGCGAGCGAGCGCAGGCACGTCGCCGCCGCGTTCGCGCAGCGGCGGAATCGTGACCTGAACGACGGCAAGACGGTAATAGAGGTCTTCGCGAAAGCGACCGGCGGCCACTTCGTCGATAAGTGTGCGGTTTGTGGCGGCAACGATGCGAACATCGACCTCGCGAACGCGGCCGCCGATGGGGCAGACTTCGCCCGATTGCAGAACCCGCAAGAGCTTTACCTGCGCTTCGAGCGGTAAGTCACCGACTTCGTCGAGGAACAATGTGCCCCCGTCGG
>JANMKS010000185.1:0-1599 GCA_031372155.1 Sphingomonas sp. | reverse complement strand
GTTGCGATAGATCAGGCTTGTCAGGTCGATGACCTCGCCGGCCTCGAACACCATTCGGCCGTTCATATAGGCCTCTCCCGCGCCGAGATCGGGTTGCAGCACGATGTCGCGTGGCACGCGAGCATCGGTGAAGCGCACCGTTACCTGGGGCCAGCCGGGTTCTGCCACCCCGAACGTCCTCGACACGCCGTTGTGATACGTGACGGTCAGCGTGCCGCGCCTGATCGCACGCTGCAGGAATCGCTCGAACAAGGACATCGGCACGTATTAGCAGCTAGGCGCCAGCATACCATTCGTATCCCGCGGCATCCTCCCAATATCCGCCCTTGCCGCCGTAGACCCCGTCGAGCGAAGCGACGGCCTCGACACGCTGCACGTATTTGGCTTGCTTGTATCCGAGCTGGCGTTCGACGCGCAGCCGCAGCGGCGCACCGTTGACGACCGGAAGCAAGGTGTCGTTGAGTGCCCAGGCCAGCATCGTCTGCGGATGCATGGCGTCGATGCGGTCTATCGATTCGTAATACATGGTGCCGTTCGATTGCGGATCGGCGCAGTGAAACACGATATACTTCGCCTGCGGACTGACACCGGCAGAATCCAGAAGCGCTTTGAGCGGGACGCCGGTCCATTTCGCGATGGCGCTCCACCCCTCCACGCAGTCGTGGCGCGTGATTTGCGATCGCGCGGGCATGCGCCGGAGCGCATCGAGCGCAATCGCCTGGGGACGGGCGACCATGCCATCGATGACAAGCTGCCAATCGGCGAAATTGGCCGCCATGTGCCGCGCATAATCCTGTCCGCGCGGCTGGCGTGTCCCGTTCGCGCGAAAGACCGGCGAGCGCTGCTCAGGGGCGAATTCCTTGGCCAGTGCAGTGCGGTCCTGCAACAGGCGATGAAGGACGTAGTTGCCATGCTCGCCCGATTGCAGCAATTCGCGGAAGGCGGGATTGTTGCCCAGCGCATCGCACCCGGACACCAGCCCTCCCGCTCCTGCGACGAGCCCGCTCAACATCGTGCGCCGCGTCAATATGCCGCTCATGATGCTTCCTCCAGCGCAGCCTGGGCACGGTCGTGCGGAATCCGGAACCTGCCGGTGATCATCGAGCGGACCTCGTTATAGGGGCCCGCGAGCACGACGAGCGTCAGGTGCACCACGATGAACAGCGCGATGCCCGCTGCGCTCAGAAAATGGATCGAGCGCGCCGTCGCGCGTCCGCCGAACAGGTCGATCGCCCACCCCGTCAACGGCGACACGCCCGGCGAAAGGCACAGGCCGGTCAGGATGAGAAGCGGGAACAGGACGAACAGCACGAGGATGTACGTGATCTTTTGCAAGGTATTGTACTTGAGCGCCGCCGCGCCGGTCGGGAACCGCAATTGGGCGTGATGCTTGACCTCATCCCACAGATGCCGGGGTGCGAGTTCGCCGCGCGCCAGCGTCAGGTCGCGTTGAACGTGGCGATTGACGAGACTGACGACGAGGTACGCCAGAAATCCAAACGCGAAGACCCAGGCGAAAAACAGGTGCCAGTGGCGCGCGAGCGCAAGGTTATAGGTCGATGGGATCGTGGCCCAGCCGGGAAAGCGTCCGCCCTCGAT
>JANMKS010000183.1:0-13465 GCA_031372155.1 Sphingomonas sp. | reverse complement strand
CGTCGTGTGATCTGCGGCTGCAATCCGGCGGGCAGGTATTCGTCAGTCAGAAAGACCGCCTGCCCGTGAAGCTCTCGCGAAACAGGCAGGAAATGGATCGCATCGTGCTCGGGATCGTAGCGGTGCGCGAGCCATTCCGCGTCCAACGGAGAGAGTGGCATCGCAGAGGTTTGTCTCGCCATTTCTTCCCCGATATATATGGTGTCGGACGGGGTATAGGGGCAGGATGGGGCAAGCGGAAATCGACAGCATTCTTGCGGCCGCCGCACAGGCGAACCGCGCTGGCCAGCGCGCGCAAGCCGCAGCACTTCTGCGCAGCGTGCTCGACGGCTCGGGCGAACATCCGGTCGCGCTCAACGCCTTGGGGGTTCAGGCGCTCGACACCGGCGACGCAGTCGGGGCCGCCGCGCTGTTTCGTCGCGCACAGGCCGTCGACACCTCGTCTCCCGAACTTCCCATGAACCTGGCCAAGGCGCTGCGGCTTTCGGGAGACGGGGCAGGGGAGCAAGCCGCTCTGGAGGCTGCGCTCGCCATCGACCGCCGACACTTCATGGCACTCGTTCGGCTTGCCGAACTTTTCGAGCGTAAAGGTGATCAGGCCGCAGCCGCCAACCGGTGGAGCGAAGTGCTGGCAATGGCGGCAATCGTCGATCAGCCGACCCCCGCGCTGCAAGCGATGTTCGAGCATGCGCGTCAGGCGGTCGGCAGCGCGCATTCCGCGTTCGCAGAGATCGTGGACGCTTCGATGGCACAGGCGCGCGCGGGGCTGTCGCATGAGGCGTCCCGCCGCTTCGATAGCGGGATCGATCACATGCTTGGCCGGCGACGGATTTACGTGAACGAATGCGCCGGACTTCACTTTCCGTTCCTGCCTGCCGACGAGTTCTTCGATCGGAAGCAATTCCCCTGGTTCGGTGACATCGAAGCAAAGACCGACGTCATCCGGACCGAGCTTCAGGCTCTGCTCGAAACGGGGTCTTCCGGCTTCCATCCCTATATCGAAATGGAATCGGGGGTTCCCGACAACAAATGGTCACCGCTCGATCATAAGCTGGACTGGAGCGCGTTTCACCTTTGGAAGAACGGTGAGCGGGACGATAGCGCCTGCGCGCTGTGCCCACAGACTGCGGCTGCGATAGAGGCGCTTCCGATCGCTGACATTCCCGGCCGCGCGCCGACAGTGTTCTTTTCACTGCTGCGCCCCGGCACGCACTTGCCCGCCCACACCGGCGTCAGCAATGTGCGGACAATCGTTCACCTGCCGCTGATCGTGCCCGCAGGATGCAGTTTTCGCGTGGGCGGAGAAACGCGCGAATGGCGCGTGGGAGAGGCCTGGGCATTCGACGACACGATCGAGCATGAAGCGTGGAACCGCTCGGACGAATTGCGCGCCCTGCTCATCTTCGACGTCTGGAACCCGTATATCACCGAAGCCGAACGCGGCCTGCTCCGCGCGTTCTTCCCCGTCGCCGATGAAAATAGCTACGGTGGCCGTTCGCGCGTTTCAGATTGAAAAGGGGCCCGACCTTCGCAGGTCGAGCCCCCATTGAAGTCACACGATAAGCGTTAGAACTTGGCTTCAATGCCAGCGTAGAAGAACCGGCCACGCGCGTCGTAGATGCCGCTTCCGTCACCGATACCGGACAAGCCGTAGGGCGGCAGGGTATTCAGGACGTTGTCGACGCCGGCATAGAAGCTGAAGCGATCGTTCACGTCCACGGCACCCCGAACACTGTGATAGAAAGTGCTCGGATAGTATTTGAAGGGGCCATAGTCGGCGTTTTCAGGATCGCGCCCCTGTACGCTGAAGACGTTCTCGGCGGTGTCGAGCACCTGCTTGCCGACGTAACGCAGCTTGTAACCAGCTGTGATAGGACCGCTCTTGAAACCGACATTCAACAGGAACTCGTCCTTGGGCGTGCCAAGCTCGCTCAGAATGCGATCCGCATAGTTCGGATCGGTCGGATCGAGGAAGTCCGAACGCTCGAAGGTGTGCGTGTAGTCGAGCTGCGTCGTGAGAAGACCGAGGTTGCCGATCGAATGACGATAGCTGATCTGTGCGTCGATACCGCGCGTCTTCAGCTTGGCAAAGTTGAGCGACGACTGCAGCAACGATCCTTCGAGGATCTGGTACTGCACCTCACCGTTCGGCCCCGACGCAGAGGAATTGCGCGTGAACAATCCGCAGAACGAATTGTTGGGCGTCGCCTGGTCATAGCATTGGTTGACGATCGTCTGCGCGTCGACGCTCGAAATCGCGCCATTGACGGTGATGCTGTAATAGTCAGCTGAGATCGTCAGCCCGGGAATCTGACGGGGAGTTATGACACCGCCGATTGTATAAGAATCCGATTTTTCGGCCTTCAGGTTGGGATTGCCGCCGCTGACGATCTCGAGCGATTGCGAATAGACGAAGTCGTAGGCCGCCGGAATGCCTGCCGCCGCGCAATTGGCTGCGCGGGTCGAAGATCCGGCCCCGATGTTCCGCGCCGAGCAGGGATCGTCGATCGTCGCAAAGTTCTGCCCCGGTGCCGAGTAAAGCTCGACGAGATTGGGCGCTCGCACCGACCGGCCGTAACCCGCGCGGAAACGCAGCCCCTCGAACGGCGACAGGTCGATACCGCCGTTATAGGCATAGACTGTGCCGACGCTGCCCTTGTACCGCGCAACGCGACCTGCGCCCGTCAGGGTCAGTTCGTGAATGAACTGGTCCTTCAGGACAGGAACGCGAACCTCTGCAAAGGCTTCGCCCACCTCGAACCGTGGTGGGCTGAACGTCTGCAATGCGTTGTAGAAAGTATAGCCCTGCTGAACCAGCGGATCGGCCTGGAAGAAGTTGGTTTCGCGCCGATATTCGCCACCGATGGCAAAGCCGACCGGTCCGCCTGGGAGTTCGAACAACTGGCTGAGATCGCCCGACAACGTCGCTAGCGCATCGAATTGCGTGATCTTGCCCTTGGAAACTGTGTCCACCAGCAGATAATCGCGCTGCGCCTGCGTGAACTGCCCGCCGAAGGGGTTCACGGGAACGCAGGCGGCAATATCGGCGGCAAGCTGTGCGGCTCCCGGAACCAGCGGCGTACGCGCCAGCGGATTGATCTTCGAATTGCAGACGATCTGACCGCTGCCGGGGTCGACCACCGCATCCACGCCGAGCAGGAATCGCTGCACGTTCAGGTTGCCGAGAACCTTGGTCTTTTCACGAAACTCGCCGTAATTGGCCGAGACTTCATACTTCCAGTCGTCGTTGAACGTCCCTCGGACGCCCGCCACGATGCGGTACGTGTCGCGCTTCGCCTTTTCCGTTCGCGCACCGAGACCCAGCAGGTTTTCACGCAGCGTGAAGCGGTCATCCGGAAGCGGGGCTGCACCGTTATCCAGTGTCAACTGCGACGTGATCAGTGCCCGCGCCTGTGCGCTCAAGAACGGATTGCTCAGCCTTGGCTGTTCGCGCGAGTCAGAAATCTCAAAACCATCGGCATCCAAAATCGGGTTGCCCGTGCCATCGACGAGCACCTGCGGATCGCCAAACGTCGCGCCGGTGAAGAACGCTGGCCCGCTGTTGCCCGTGCCGCTGCTGTTGGTGCGGGCATATTTGGCTTCGATGAACGGCTCGAACGCGTCCGATACGGTGAAATGCGCGAGCACGTTGAGGTTGTAACGATCCAGCTGCGGAGTCAGCTGGAACTGGTCGCCGGTCCGGAAATTCTCGCCGTTCCCGCCGATAAAGCTCCCGTTCGGTCCGATCCCGACGCGCGTTCCGGTGACCGGCGTCAAAGTGCCGTCAGGTTGAAACGCATAGGGGCAATTGAAAAAGCTGCCGTTGGTGGCCGTTCCGCAATTGAGTGCGGCCCTACCGCCGAAGCGCACCAGACCGGTGTTGTTAAGCGTCGCCGAGCGTATATCGCGATAGAACAGGCGGTCGGGAATCCCATCCGAGCCATTGGCTGCGCTCGCGGGGTCGGTATCCACGGTCACAAAGGCGTCCTGGCGCTCGAACGGACGACCACGCGCGAAATACTGGTTCTGGCGCGCATATTCGGCGTTGATCGCGATATTTCCGCGACCATCGGCAAAATTGGTGCCCGCGACAATGCTTCCGGAATAGGCGCCGGCATCGCCATAGCTGGTGATGCCGCCCTGTGCGCGCAGCCCCAGGCCCTCGAAATCTTGCTTGAGGATGAAGTTGGCGACACCGGCAATGGCGTCCGACCCATAAACAGCCGAGCTGCCCCCCGTGATGAGTTCGACGCGCTCGATCAAATCAGTGGGGAATGTGTTAGTGTCGGGGGAAACCGCGTTGAAGAGAATATCCGATGCAACGTGCCGACGCCCGTTGACGAGCACGAGCGTCCGCTGCGGCCCAAGACCGCGAAGGTCGAGCAGATTAAGACCCGCAGTGCCCAGATATTGCGTCGAGTTCGCCTGGCTGAGCGTACTGCGCAACGACGGCAGCTCGTTCAGCACGTCGCCGATTGAAACGTTGCCGGTCTGATAGAATTGCTCGCCCTCGACCGACGTGATCGGCACTGTAGACTCGCCGTTCGGCCGCGAAATACGCGATCCCGTTACGACAATCGCTTCGCCGCTGTCAGGTGCTTCGGTTGACGTTGCTTCCGCCGCGGCGGGCGTCTGCGCCAACGCTGCTGTAGAGGTGGAAACCAGGATTGTGCCGGCCAACGCGGTGGCGGCAAGAAAGCGGTAAGCGCACATACTCAAGGACCTTCACTCTCGCGGCAATAAACATCACGCCGCACCAAGCTGTCCTTTCAATTGCAACATCGCCCGCCGCACAAGTGCGAAAAGCAGTTCCGCTCGAAAAAGCTGAAGATTAATCCCACCTGTTGTAACTGGGCAACATTTCGTTTCCGGAACGACTTCACGAAAGCGTCAGCGCGCCATCCCCCTCATCCGCGCGCACGGTCGATCCGTCTGGCACGTCACCGCGCAATATCGCGTCCGCCAGCGGGTCCTGCAGATACTTCTGCACCGCGCGCTTCAATGGGCGTGCGCCGTACACCGGATCATACCCCACGCGCCCCAGCCACGCCCGCGCCGCATCGGTCAGCGACAGCGTGATCTTGCGATCCGCCAGCAACCGCTGGACGCGCGCCACCTGAATATCGACGATCGGTGCCATGTTCGCCTGGCTCAGCCGGTTGAACAGGATGATCTCGTCGAGCCGGTTGAGGAACTCGGGGCGGAAATGTCCGCGCACGATCTCCATGACTTGCGGCTCGACGCTCTCGATCGATTGGTCGTCGGGCAGATTGGCGATGAACTGGCTGCCAAGGTTCGACGTCAGGATGATGATCGTATTGGTAAAGTCGACCGTACGCCCCTGACCGTCGGTCAGGCGCCCGTCGTCGAGCACTTGCAGCAGCACGTTGAAGACATCGCCGTGCGCTTTCTCGACCTCGTCGAACAGGATGACTTGATAAGGGCGACGACGCACGGCTTCGGTCAGCACGCCGCCTTCCTCATAGCCGACATAGCCCGGCGGCGCCCCGATCAGTCGCGCCACCGAATGCTTCTCCATGAATTCGCTCATGTCGATGCGGACCATCGCCGAAGGGTCGTCGAACAGGAACGTCGCGAGTGCCTTGGTCAACTCGGTCTTGCCGACGCCGGTCGGTCCGAGGAACAGGAACGACCCAAGCGGGCGGTTGGGATCCTGCAACCCTGCGCGCGCGCGCCGAACCGCTGAGGAAACCGCGCGCACTGCGGTGTCCTGACCGATCACGGTCTTCGTCAGCGCGTCTTCCATCTGGAGCAGCTTCTCGCGCTCGCCCTCGAGCATCTTGTCGACGGGAATACCGGTCCAGCGCGACACGATGGCGGCGATGTCGTTTGCAGTAACCTCCTCGCGCAGCATCGCGGCATTTTCGGTTTCGGCGGTGGCACCCTGCGCTTCGCTCAGCTGTTTTTCGAGCGCGGGTATCGTGCCGTATTGCAGCTCGCCGGCCTTGCCCAGGTCGCCCGTCCGCTGCGCCTGATCGAGCGAAATCCGCGCGGCCTCGAGCTGTTCCTTCAGCTTGGCCTCGCCCGCAATCTTCTCCTTTTCCGCCTGCCAGCGCGTGGTCAGCGCCGCCGACTGCTCCTCCAGATTGGCCTGGTCCTTGCGGATCGTGGCGAGCCGTTCCTTCGACGCTGCATCGGTTTCCTTCTCGAGCGCCATCGCCTCGATCTTCATCTGGATTATTCGCCGGTCGAGCGCCTCGATCTCCTCGGGCTTGCTCTCGACTTCCATGCGCAGCCGCGACGCCGCCTCGTCCATCAGGTCGATCGCCTTGTCGGGCAGGAAGCGGTCGGTGATGTAGCGGTTGGAAAGCGTCGCGGCGGCAACGATGGCGCCGTCAGTGATGCGGACGCCGTGGTGAAGCTCGTATTTCTCTTTCAGGCCGCGCAGGATCGAGACGGTGTCCTCGACCGTGGGTTCCCCCACGAACACCGGCTGGAACCGCCGCTGCAAGGCCGCGTCTTTCTCGACATATTTGCGATACTCATCGAGCGTGGTCGCGCCGATGCAGTGCAATTCGCCGCGCGCAAGTGCAGGCTTGATCATGTTCGACGCGTCCATGGCGCCGTCGGTCTTGCCCGCCCCGATAAGCGTGTGCATCTCGTCGATGAACAGGATGATCTGCCCTTCCGCCGCGCGCACCTCGTCCAGCACGCCCTTCAGCCGCTCCTCGAACTCGCCGCGGTATTTGGCGCCCGCGATGAGCGAGCCCATGTCGAGCGCCATCAGGTCGCGGTCCTTGATGCCGTCGGGTACGTCGCCATTGGCGATGCGCAGCGCGAGCCCCTCTGCGATTGCGGTCTTGCCCACACCGGGCTCGCCGATCAGGACGGGATTGTTCTTGGTGCGCCGCGCCAGAATCTGGATCGTGCGACGGATTTCCTCGTCGCGGCCAATTACGGGGTCCAGCTTGCCCTCGCGCGCCGCCTCGGTCAGGTCGCGGGCATATTTCTTGAGCGCGTCGTAGCGGTCCTCGGCCGACGCCGTGTCTGCGGTCTTCCCTTTGCGAAGTTCGTTGATGGCCGCGTTCAACGCATCGGCCTTCAGGCCTGCGCTCGAGAGTGCCTTGCCCGCTGCCGTGGTCGTCGCGAGCGTCAGCGCCAGCAGCATTCGCTCGACGGTGACAAAACTGTCGCCGGCCTTCTTTGCAATCTGCTCGGCTTGGTCGAGCACGCGGACGAGGTCGTTGTTCACGCCGGGCGTCTGTTGCGCTCCGCCTCCCGAAACCGCAGGAATCTTCGCCAGCGCCGCGTCGGTCTCGCGCGTCGCTATTCCCGGGTCGCCGCCCGTACGGCGTATCAGGCCGCTCGCCATCCCCTCGCTGTCCTCGAGCAGCGCCTTTAGCAGATGCTCGGGCGCGATCTGCTGGTGCGAATTGCGGATAGCGACGGTTTGCGCCGATTGCACAAAGCCCTTGGCACGGTCGCTGAACAGTTCGAGATTCATCGGGTCCCTTTCGTCCCGCCGATATGGTGTTGCCGATATGCAACACAAGAGCCGGGCGCACCAGCACGCCGTGATGCGATTCTTTTCGGCGATGATATGTTGTATCTTCGGTTCAGCTGAGGCATAGACCGTTTCGCAATGAAGCTCGCCAACCCGATCCTTGACCGACCGATACGCAAAGGTGCCCTCGATCGCGTCGCGATGGCGCTGTCTGCCGTGTGCCTTGTGCATTGTCTGGCGACGGCATTGCTTGTGGGGCTGCTGTCGACTCTCGGCGGCCTGCTCGGCAGCCCGCTCATTCACGAAGTCGGCCTCGCGATCGCTGTCGTTCTCGGAGCGATCGCCTTGGGCCGGGGCGTTCGCGAACATGGCCGATTTCTGCCGCCCTCGATCGGCGGTCTCGGGCTCGGCATGATGGGTGCCGCGTTGATGATGCCGCACGGCGGGTATGAAGCGATCGTGACCATGATGGGCGTCGCGCTTCTTGCGCTCGGCCATTATCTCAATCGTCTGGCCCTCGTCTGAAGTAATTTACCTTTCGTTAAGCGCGCGCGTTCATGGTCGTCGCTTGTTCAGCGTACAGAGGCCAACGTGGCGCCAGCACTCAAGAAACCCGAACTTTCCGACACCGTTGCGGCCCTCGCCCCGAACGAGGCGCACGTATTCGTTCCGTATTCGGAGTTGCTTCACCCTATGCACCAGCGGCTGGTGGCGGAGTGGGAAGGTCAAGGCCTGGCGATCGCACCAAGGCCCGCGCCCGCTGCGCGCCTGGCGGTCATCTTCTATGCGGCGATCGCCGCCTGGGCCGTGACGTGGCTTCTGGGACTGAGCATCGCCGCACTGATCTAACCTTGGTTATGTTGCACTGCCGCGACAACCGCTGATTCGCGTGCTATTGCCCTGGCAATGGGCCTCCGCACGCTTTTTCGCCGTCGGGAAACGCACACCGGGCTGCCCCCGGGCCAGCGTATCTATGCCGTAGGTGATATCCACGGGCGGCTCGATCTGTTCGCCGACCTGCTCTTGCGGATAGAGGACGATCTCGTCGGTCGAGAGGATACCGCCACGACACTGGTTGTCCTGGGCGATTTCATCGACCGCGGACCTGAAGCCGCGCGCCTGATCGAAGTGTTCATGTCCGAACGAAGCTGCGACCGGCTCGTCGTTCTGCTGGGTAATCACGAATCGGCGCTACTCGATGCGCTTCGCGGCGACTTCGACGCGCTCGACATGTGGATCGCGCATGGCGGTACCGCGACTTTGGAAAGCTTTGGAGTGCGAAGCGAGACTGTCGAACAGGCCGACTCGCGCAGCTTGCTCGCGCTCGTGCGAAGTGCGATTCCGGCGCACGTCGTCGATTGGCTGACCGGCTTGCCTTTGTCACATCGGGTCGGCGGCTATTTCTTCGTGCATGCCGGGGTCAGGCCGGGCGTGCCGCTTGCCCGCCAGTCCCCCGACGACCTGCTATGGATCAGGGACGACTTTACCGACAGCGACGCGGATCATGGAGCTGTTGTCGTTCATGGCCATACCGTCGAAGAGCCCGGGATTCGCATCGAAGCCAATCGCATCGGCGTCGACACCGGTGCGTACCGCACCGGCATACTTTCTGCTGTGGCGCTGGAGGGGGACCGCTCCTGGCAAATACAGGCGGTACGGGGAGTGCCGATGTCCGACGAAACGCACCAGAGCATCGCGGGGGGGCTGGCAGTCGAACCGTTGCAATCGGTCGCGGGTCGATTGCGTTAAGTCAGAACGTCGATCGCCGGACGTTCAGTACGCACCACGCGCAAACAGGACGACCGGAATGGTCAGCGCGATAATGCGAAGATCGTTCCACGCCGATTTCGACCGCGCATAGGCGACGTCGCACGCAACCCGCCGGCGATAGGTCGTCGTGCTTCGCCCTTTGACCTGCCACAGCCCGGTCAAACCCGGACGCACGCGGCAATAGTCATGCATGTATCGGCCATAACGAATGGCCTCAGTCCGCGTAATCGGGCGCGGACCGACGATGCTCATCTCGCCCTTCAGGACGTTGAACAATTGCGGCAATTCATCAAGGCTGTAGCGGCGGAGCACATTGCCGAAGCCGACCACGCGCGGGTCGTGACGAAGCTTGTGATCGCGTTCCCACTCCTGCCTTGCCTTTGCGCTGCCCGCCAAGAGTGCCGCAAGCAACTGCTCGGCGTCGTCGCGCATCGTGCGAAATTTGATGACCGTGAACGGCTGACCGCCACGTCCGACGCGCTCCTGCCTGAAAAACACTGGCCCGCCCTTCGACAGGTAAACGGTGAGCGCAATTCCCAACATCAAAGGTGCAAACAGCACTAAGGCCACAAGGCCGACACACACGTCCAGAACGCGCGTAATGTCCCACGGAGGCGGTACGAAATGCGCAAATCCGTGCGGACCCTGTGACCCGCGGATTGCCCGCACGTCGCCGTCGTCGACCTGCGAATCGTGCCATGAAAGCACGTCTCGATCGGATGCGGAGAAGGTCCTGTACACGCCAACTACCCCTTACGAAGGACTACATCCCCCCGCTGCAATGCAGCAAATGCCATGATGAAAAATATCAAGCAACACGTTTACGACGAAACGACGGTTCAATTGGTTCAAGCGACTTCTTACACGTTGATATCACAGACGACGAGGCGCCGCAGCTTTCAGAATGCTATGACGTGTCCCGCGCGGATACAGATAAACTCCCCCTTTGCCGTGCCTCTCCGGGCGGCTAGTGGACGCCCTGATCGGGAAGTGAGCGGCATGAACGCACAATCGAACTTGATTGCGGAATCGGCTGTCATCGCGGCTCGCCGCCGCTCGCCGCCGCTTCTTGCATTGATTCCGCTTGCAATCGGTGTCGCGGCGCTCGTGCTGCCGACGCTGAAAGGTATCGCGCAGGTCTCGTGGTCGAGCGAGCAGGGCGCACACGGACCCATTGTCCTCGCCATCGGCATTTGGCTCGTCGCCCGGCGGTGGCGGGCCTTGCTGGCGGCGGCACGTCCGGGGTCGGTGCTTGTCGGCGGCCTTGCCCTAGTATTCGCTCTGACAGTTTACGTGCTTGCTCGCATCGTTGGCAGCATCGTCATCGAAAGCGGCGCGATGTACTTGTCGCTCCTGTCGGTGCTTTACCTTTTTGTCGGCTGGCGGGCGATGCGTGCCGAATGGTTTCCGCTGGCGTATCTGCTGTTCGTCCTCCCTCCGCCGGGAAGCGTCGTTGCCGTTGCTACTCAACCGCTCCGCCTCCAGATTTCACAATGGGCCGTAGAGGTACTCGGCGTGTTTGGGTATCCGGTCGCGCGCTCTGGCTTGATGATCTACGTCGGGCAATATGTGCTGGAGGTGAAGGCGGCTTGCGGCGGCCTCAATTCCATGATCAGCCTCAGCGCGATCGGGTTATTCTACGCCTACGTGCGGCACAGTGCGAACGTGCGTTACATTGCGCTGCTTGCCGTCGTGATTGTCGCGATGGCCGTCCTCGCGAACTTCGTGAGGGTTCTGGCACTCATCCTGATCACTTATTATCTGGGCGATCGCGCGGCGCAGGGCTTCCTTCACCAGTTTGCCGGACTGACCATGTTTGCCGTCGCGATGGGCGGTATACTGTTGTTCGACCAGTTCGCCGAACCGCTCCGCCAGCGTTTATCTGGACGAGGGACCGCATGAGCGACGCGCCCGTCACTGCCACCTTGAACCGGCGCGCCGTGATTCTCGGCGGGGTTCTGACCGCTGCCGCGGCGACGGCCTACGCTGCCACGCCTCGGCGCGCCGAGCACCGCCTCGCCAGGCAGAAGCTCGGCGGGCTCATTTCTCCGGCGATCGGCCCGTGGCGCTACTCGAGCAATGAGGGTGTCGTCGTTGCAACGGAAGAAGGGCCGGTCGACGGCTACGATCAGGTTCTGACACGGGTATATGACGCACCCGGAATGCCTTCGGTCATGATGTTGCTGGCGTACGGCAGCACGCAGGGGGGTAGCCTTCAGCTTCACCGTCCCGAAACCTGCTATCCGGGGCAGGGGTTCAAAACGTCCGACTTTCAGGATGTCGATTTCGACTTCGGCCCCGGTCGGATCGCCCATGCCCGCAAGCTGACGGCGCGGCGCGACGAGCGGATCGAGCGCCTCGTTTACTGGACAAGGATTGGACAGCGTTTTCCAAGAAGCACAGCGGAGGAATACGCGGCCATCCTGATGGCGGTAACGTCGGGCGTCATCCCGGACGGCATACTCGTCCGGCTCTCAACGATCGGCGGTGACATCGGACGGTCGGATCGGGCGCTCGCGGATTTTGCGTCCGCCCTTGTCGCTAGGTCGGAACCTGCGGGACGATCGATTCTGATCGGTGGCCCTAAAGCTCAGTAGGTCGCGTGAACGGCCGCAGCACGTAATAGATGAACGCGAGCGTGCCGACGATGACAAGGATCGCCGGTAACGCGTAGCCTTCGTTTCCCAGGAAATTTGCAACGGCGCATCCTGTTGCAGCCACCATATACTGCCAGATCGAATCGCGCGGAGGCTCGTTGCCGATAGAGCGCTGCAGGAAGAGGACGATCAGCCCGGAGAAGATCGCGATCGTCAGATAGTCGTAAACCGTTTCCATCGTTCAACCCATGCCGCATCGCACGCTTTAGCGTCCGGCTGGCCTAGTCGTCCACCATTCCCGACATGAATCGTTCGAGATTCCTCACCTTATGCGCGCGCCGCGGTGGATCGTTGAATGCGCCTGCCAACTGCGCGTTCAGAAATGCCGAGCGTCGCGCGAACGCGAGTGTCCAGCCTTTAAAGCGGCGCTCGGATATTGCCTGGTCGGTCAACACGGCGACGCTCAGGTGACGCTCGTCACGCAGGATGCTCGACATGATGACTCGAACAGCAGTCTCTTCCCCCTCCAGAACCTGCGCAAAGTATTGCCCGCTGTAAAGGAGCGCTCCCGACACATCCTGCTCCTCGTTACGTCGGCGTGAGACTGCGCATATGTCGTCAAGCGAGCCATCGCTATCCCGCTGCGCCCCGGTTGAGACGCTGATGTAAAAGATTTTCCTCAGCCCCATGAGTCATTTCCGTTTTTCCGGCGGATAAGCGTTTCGGGAGGAGAACAGCGATGCGAGTTTTGACTAGCGTGGTATGTGTGGACGCAGGCGCTGCACAGTCCGCTTCACGGGGTGACAGGTCATATGGTTAATGCGATGCTAACTATACTCTCAGCAAATTACCGCAGTCTTGCTGCGGCTTGTGCAGCCTGATTTATATTAGTTGCCTGCAAGATCCCGATCTGAATGAAAAGGATTGCGGAATTGGGAAACTTCGTTGCCCGACCGGCCGGGTTCATTGGCGAATCCCCGGCCATGCTCGAAGTTTACAGCCGGATCGAGCGGGTCGCCAATTCGGTCGTTCCTGTTTTCATTTCGGGGGAAAGCGGGACCGGAAAGGAGATTTGCGCAGAGGCGATTCACACGGCAGGTCCGCGTGCGATGCAACCCTTCATCGCAGTAAATTGCGCCGCGATTCCGTCGGAGCTCGTGGAATCGCAACTGTTCGGCCACGTGAAGGGCGCTTTCAGCGGGGCCCACTGCGATCAGCTTGGCCTTGTACGGGCCGCCGAGGGAGGAACACTGTTCCTGGACGAAATATGCGAGATGGATGTCAGGCTGCAGGCGAAACTCCTGCGCTTCCTTCAGACCGGTACAGTCTGGCCCGTCGGTGCCACGCAGCCTGTTCGTGTCGATGTCAGAATTATCTGCGCTACCAACCGCAATGTCCTTGACGAGTTGGCAAGCGGCGACCTGCGAGAAGACCTTTACTACCGCCTCTCAGTGGTACCGATCGAGCTTCCGCCGCTTCGTGATCGTGGCGATGACTGTCTCCTGCTGGCTAGCGCTTTCTTGCAGGAATTCGCGCGTGAGGAGGGCAGGGCGTGCCCGGCGCTTGATGCCGATTTCGAAGCGGGTGCACGCCAGCACGCATGGCCCGGTAATGTCCGCGAGTTGCAGAACGT
>JANMKS010000161.1:0-2162 GCA_031372155.1 Sphingomonas sp. | reverse complement strand
AGCAACGCGGTCGCATACCACGGCGCAGTCGACGCCGGTTATGCGCCCGACGATCCGCGGCTGATCGGCTATCTCGTCGAATATGTGCAATTTCATCCGCCGATCGCCGACGACATGGCGGAGGTTCCCGGGAACAACCTGGTCGTCCGCCGCGACGTTCTTCCCGGTGTCGAGGAACTTGAGCACGCAGGATTTACGAAGACCGGCTTGCTGGGGGCATTGCAGGGCGCCGAGCGGGTCGCGGCGGCGGTGGTCGAGCACCGCAAGCCGTTCGACACGCACAGCTATATCGCGCGGCGGTACCGGCATGGCCGCTGTTATGGCGCTGATCGTGTGGCTGGCACAGGTATCTTGCGGCGCATGGCCTTGGCAGCACTCACGCCGCTCCTGCCGGTTGTCAGGGTTTGGCGCATCGCCGTTCATACCCAGCGGGTGCCGCGCTACCGGCGTGCCTTCCTGCGCTTCCTTCCGATCATATTGGCTGCGGAGACTGCCTGGTCTTGGGGCGAGCTTTGCGGGTATCTCGGCGGAAGCGGCGGGTGCGAGCGGCTTCTGGACTAGCTGCTACAGGGCGGGCGCGAGTGTGACGCTGTTCCCCGACTGGCTGCTTTCATAGATGCCTTTGGCGACCTGAATGGCGCGGATGCCGTCTGCGGCGAGCGCGAGTCTTCCGCTGCCTGCGTCGCCGTTCGCCACCGCAACGAAATCATCGAGCTCTTCCGTGAAGGTCTGGATTACGGTGCTCTGCCAACCCTTCAGCTTTTCCCGCACGATCGATCCCGGATAGAAGTGTCGGCGAACGTTCGGCTTTCCGCCTGGCTTGTCCATCGTCACGACGCGCGCCATCATCGGCGCGTAATAGGCCGATGCCATACCGCGATCGCCGTATGCCTCGACATGAAAGCGGTATCCCTTCCACTCGGTCCAGCTCGACTGGATGCTGCCCGTGACTCCCTCCGCCGACCGCAGCAGCGCGAGCGCATTGTCCTCCACGCCTTCGATGTTCCAGACGCGGTTCGATGCGTGGCCATAGACGTGCTCGGCGTCGCCCATCAGGTACCGGACCATATCGACAATGTGCGTGCCGTTATCCATCAACGTGCCGCCGCCCATGATCTTCGCGTCGTACATCCACAGTGCCTTGAACTCCGACAGCCCCGTGTGCCCGGTATATGCGCGCACGTGACTGAGCGTCCCGATCTCGCCTGAGCGGATCACGTCGCGCACGAGCTTTACCGCCTCGAAATAGCGGTGGTTGTAACCGACGCTCAGCAGGCGACCGGCATCGCGGGCTGCCGCTCCCATGCGGCGGCATTCCTCGACTGTGGCAGCCATCGGCTTTTCCACCAGCACGTGCTTTCCCGCCGCAACCGCCGCCAGCACGATCGCCTCGTGGAATTGCGGCGGGGTCGAGATGATGATCGCATCGACATCGGGGTCGGCGAGCATGCCGTCGGTCGTGGCGTGAAAAATCGCGCTTGGCGCGATCGATCGCGCGCGCGCTTCGTCGAGGTCCTGCACCGCGGTCAGGCTCGAGCCCGACATCTGGGCGAGCGCCGCCGCGCGTACTGCGCCGATCGAACCGGCACCGATCAATCCGAATTTCACGCGGTATTCTCCTGTGGAGGACGACGGAATAGCACTTCGAATGTCGGACCGAAGAGCAATAACAAGTGCCGCAATACGGCCCGGGACGCGACCCAGCGATGCACGGCGGCAGCGGCCCGGAATGCGTTGCTTCGCCGCGCAATGTCGAGGGCTTCGATAGGCCGCGCCTGTGCCATTATGGTCTGGAGACCCGCTGCGCGGCCGGAACGGATGACGCTGCCCGGCGACACGAAGCCCATGTTGCGAAGACCGTCCACACCGCGCGCCTTGCGGGTGACGAACGAGCGGAGCGGCGCGGGCATAAATCCGGCACCCCAGATGCCGACGGCGGGATGCGGCCCGAGCCAGTGCCGGTTGATAGCCGAGACCAGCAGCCTTCCCCCCGGTGCAACCTGCCGCGCCGCAGCTGCAAGGGCACCTTCGGGATCATACGCATGTTCGATCAGGTCATCGGCGAGGACATGCGAAAAATGTGCCTCCATAAGCGGAAGCGCCTCGACGTCGGCGCACACCAGCCTGGTGTCGATGCCGGCTTCCGCCAGTCGCTTCTGGCA
>JANMKS010000146.1:0-4475 GCA_031372155.1 Sphingomonas sp. | reverse complement strand
AGTGACGCTGCGCGCCGACGGCATTAGGGGGCAGGGCATGAAATCTGCAATTGCCCTCATGCTGGTCGTTTTCCCGGCACGTCTCCACGCAGGCGAGGGCGATCCGATCGTCGTTGTGGGCCGCGGGCTTGATGCGCCGATTGGCACAACGGCCTATGACAGCGTCCTGATTTCGGCCGACAGGCTTCGGCTGAATGCCTCCGGCCGCATCGAAGACGTGCTGAGCGACGTGGCCGGATTCCAGCAATTCAGGCGGACGGACAGTCGGGCAGCCAATCCCACAAGCCAGGGAGCAACGTTGCGCGCGCTTGGGGGAAACGCATCGAGCCGGGCGCTGGTCCTGCTCGACGGCGTTCCACAGGCAGATCCGTTCACCGGGTACATTCCTTTTTCGGCGCTTCGCCCGGAACGGCTGGCATCGGTCCGCGTCACACGCGGCGGCGGCGCAGGGGCGTTCGGCGTGGGCGCGGTGGCGGGAACAATCGAGCTTGCCAGCGGCGGGCCGGACGACTTGGCACATCTTTCCGCGCGCACCGCAGTCGGCAGTCGCGGGGCGAGCGAATTTTCGGCGGGCGCGGTACGACCGCTCGGCAACGGGTTCGCGAGCATCAACGCCGGATGGGACCGGGGCGACGGCTATCTCCTCGTTCCCGAGCGACATCGTGGCCGCGCCGATGTTCCTGCACGCTACGACGCCTGGAGCGTTGCCCTGCGAAGCGTCGCCGCGATCGACTCGAGCCTCGAGTTTCAGGGGAGCGCGCTTCTTTTCGACGATCACAGGCTGCGCGGGCTGGCCGGAACAGCGTCGCGAAGCCGGGGCGCGGACGCGAGCGCGAAGATCGTGGGCCGTGGACGATGGGGTTTCGAAGCGATCGCCTATGTCCAGGAACGGGGGTTTCGTTCGGGGTTCGTCTCGGTTCCATCGGACCGGTCAGTGACCACCACGACGCTCGATCAATACAACACGCCTTCGCTCGGACTGGGTGCCAAGATCGAGGTGAGACCGCCGGTTGGCCGGGGCAGGAGCCTGCGGATCGGGGTCGACGTGCGCGATGCCTCCGGTCAAACGAATGAGTTTTTTCGGTATTTCGAAAATGCGCCGACGCGCATTCGTCGCAGTGGCGGCAGAAACACGACATTCGGCAGCTTTGTCGAGGGGAGTGCCGGCCTTGGCCCCGTCACGCTGACTGGCGGGGCGAGGCTCGATCACTGGTCGATCCGCAACGGATTTCTGAGCGAGCGTTTGACCGGAACGGGCGCGCCTTCGCTCGACCTTCGATACGCCGATCGTGCGGGCCTGCGCCCGACGTTCCGCGGCGGCGCAATCATCGGGGTGACGAACGCTGTCGACCTGCGCGCGGCGGGATATACCGGCTTTCGCGTTCCCACGCTCAACGAATTGTATCGTCCTTTCCGCGTCGGCGCTGACGCCACGGCGGCCAATGGAGGCCTCGGGCTTGAACGGCTGAAGGGCTTCGAAGGCGGCATCGGCTTTCATTCGGGCGACGCGACGCTGGGTATCACGATGTTCTGGAACACGCTCGACGGCGCGATCGCGAATGCAACGCTCGGCACCGGCCCGGGGATTTTTCCGCAAGTGGGTTTCATTGCAGCCGGCGGTGTGTTCCGCCAACGCGCGAACGTCGACGCGATCGAGGTCGGGGGACTTGAGGCAACTGCGAACGCGCGCCTCGGCACTATCAAGGCGTCGGCATCCTACGCTTACACAGACGCAAAAGTACGCGCGAGTGGCCCTGCACAGGCACTCGACGGAAAGCGGCCTGCCCAGACGCCGCACCACCAGGCCAGCGCAACGCTCGCCTACATGCCGGGCTCAGGCACGGAGGCATCGCTCACGCTTCGCTATGCGGGGCCACAATTCGAAGACGACCTCGAGCTGCGGAGGTTGCCGCGGGCGTTGACCATGGACGGCGCGATAAGCATTCCGCTGATACGAAATATCCGGCTGGTCGCACGCGCCGAGAACCTGTTCGACGAAGCGGTCGTTTCCGGCAAATCTTCGACCGGCATCGAGGATTTAGGAACGCCGCAGACGTTCTGGCTTGGACTGTCGTTCGCCGGTTGAAGCAATCGCTCCCGTTGTGGCGCAGGCTAATTCTGACGGCCTTTTGTAGCGTGATGACGTCCAGTCGCTGCTAGTCTTGGTTCCCCCGCGAAGCCGGGGGAACAACAGCCCGATGTCATCATGATCTAGGCCGCGGTCCCGCCCACGGTCAGGCCGTCGATCAGCAAGGTCGGTTGCCCGACGCCCGCTGGCACCGACTGTCCGCCCTTGCCGCACATGCCGACGCCCTCGTCGAGCGCCATGTCGTGGCCGATGCCGCGCACCCTTGTCAGGACGCTCGGGCCGTCGCCGATCAGCGTCGCGCCCTTGATCGGGGCGCCAAGCTGGCCGTTTTCGACGCGGTAGGCCTCGGTGCAGGTGAAGACGAACTTGCCGGAGACGATGTCGACCTGCCCGCCGCCAAAACTTTTCGCGAAAATACCGCTCTTCACCCGTGAAAGCAGCTCTTGCGGATCGTCGCTGCCACCGCGCATGAACGTATTCGTCATGCGCGGCATCGGCGCATGGGCATAGCTTTCGCGTCGGCCATTGCCCGTTGCGGCCACATTCATCAGGCGCGCGTTCAGCCGGTCCTGCATATAGCCCTTCAGGATGCCGTCCTCGATCAGTATGTTTTCCTGCGTCGGCGTACCCTCGTCGTCGATGCTTAGCGAACCGCGACGATTGTCGATCGAGCCATCGTCGACGACGGTGACACCGGGTGCGCCAACGCGCGTGCCCAGCCGCCCCGAAAATGCCGAGGTCTTTTTGCGATTGAAGTCGCCTTCGAGGCCGTGACCGATCGCTTCGTGAAGTAGAATACCCGGCCAGCCCGGTCCCAGCAGGACCGTCATTTCTCCGGCCGGCGCGGCAACCGATTCAAGATTGACCAGGGCCTGACGCAGCGCTTCATCCACGGCCCGGTTCCACGTCGCCTCTTCAAACAGCGAATCGTACAGGTAGCGTCCACCCAGGCCGAAGGAGCCGCTCTCCCGTCGGCCGTTTGCATCCTTGGCCACGATGCTGACGTTCAGCCGCACCAGCGGGCGTATATCGCCAGCCACGAACCCGTCGGCGCGCACGATGTCGATAACGCTCCAGCTTCCCGAAAGCGAAACGGAGACCTGCGCGACGCGAGGATCGCGCGCGCGGGCAGCCGCATCGATGCGCTGACACAGTGCGACCTTGTCCTCGAACGGCACTGCGCTCAACGGGTCGGATGCCGTGTAGAGATGCCGGTTGCTGCGACGCGGGGGCGGGGCAGGGGGCTGCACCGCAGGGTCGAGCAGCCGCAATGTTTCGGCCGCACGGCGTATCGCAGGCTCGCTGATCTCGTCGGCATGGGCAAAGCCGGTGGTTTCGCCGCTTACGCCACGTAAGCCAAAGCCGCTGTCGGTACCGAAATCCGCAGTCTTCATGCGCCCGTCGTCAAACCCGAAGCTCTCGGTCGTCCAGTGCTGCAGGTAAAGCTCTCCGTCGTCGCACACCGCCAGCGCGTCGCGCGTCAGCGTTGCGGCGGTGGCAGGGTCCAGGTTGCGGTACAGCAGGCTTCGCGGATCGGCAGTCGTCATGTCGCCGATATAGGGACGTCAGACGGCGACGCCATCCCCGTCGGCGGCGCCGCCGATCAAGACGAACCGGCGATCACAATAACCGCATTCGACGAACCCCTTCTCGTCGATCTCAAGCCATACGCGCGGATGGCCGAGCGCGGCGGGCACATCGCCCGAGCCGTCACACGCCACGCGCGCGCTGTTGACGCGAAAGATTTCGGGGGGATTGGTCATCGACGCGCGCTTAGCAACACGGCGCCGGGCCGTCTAGAAATAGAGAACGTTGACCGTGAACGTGCCCGAGTAAGCGCCGGCCACCTGATTGGCCGCGACGTTCAGCGTGCCACCCACGGCGACATCGATCGTCGCGGTTCCGGGGAACAGGCGCAACGTCGGTCCATTGCTGCTGATCGCGGTCACAGTCATCGTCTCGGTGCCGCCGCCGCGGGTCAGCACGATGCTTCCTGGGAGTGCGATTAACGCAACCGCGCCCGAAACGCCGGCCGCCGTGAAGTGCGCCGCAGACGGCAGCGCGCCGGTCGCGGCGAGCACGCCGCCCGCCGTCGATCGTGCGTCGGTCGTCGCATTGATCGTCGCGGTTCCGGCAACGGGCGACGCGACCAGCGTACCAAATTCCAGGTCGTCGGTCTTGACGACCGATAGCGGACGCAGCGTGACCGCGCTGGCAACGCCCGAACCCGACGCGGCAAGGCTTGCGCCCGGCACGGCGAAGGCGGCAGCGCCTGCCAGCAAAGTGATTGTCCCCCTGATCATGAATATCGGATTAGGGTCACGGTGTTAACGTGGATGCACGACCGCTGGTTAACTCGTCAGAAATAAGTGACGATGATCTGGAA
>JANMKS010000138.1:0-1569 GCA_031372155.1 Sphingomonas sp. | reverse complement strand
CGCTTTGCCGCGCTTCATCTGCATGCGGAAAAGCCGTCCAGATGCGCCAGCCTCGGTCGGGATCGCGCCAAGCTGCTGCAATGCTATTGAAAAACAGTCATGATTGTTTTTTAAGGCGCTCTCGCACAGTCTCGAAGGGACGACTCGCCATGGGCTATGATTTCAACGGCTGGGACATCCATGTTGGCCCGCAGCATCCGTTCAACGAGCGCGCACCGAAGATCGACAATGGCACCGCGCGGTCGACTCCACAGCGCTATTACGACCCCGGCTTCATGCGCGCCGAGTGGGACCATCTATGGACTCGCACCTGGCTGCTCGCGGCGGTCGAATCCGATCTTCGCGAGCCCGGCGATTTCGTGAAGTTCGACATCGGCGATGAAAGCTTCATCGTCGTCCGCGACCAGGACGGCGGTGTGCGCGCGCATTACAATGTCTGCCCGCATCGCGGCAGCCAGCTGGTGCTGTCGGATTTCGGCTCGATCAACCAGTTCACGTGCCCGTTCCACAGCTGGCAATTCGCGCTCGATGGCCACAATATCAAGATCACTGACGAGGAGACCTTCAACCCCGACGTATTGTGCCATGGCACCGACCTAACGAGCGTGCGCTGCGAAGCCGCGGCGGGTCTGGTGTTCATCACCATGAACCCCGACGCGCCGTCGCTGCGCGACTTCCTCGGTCCGGTCGCGGCGCAGCTCGAACTTTACGACATTGGATCAATGAACGTCATTCACCACAAGCAAAGCGGGTGGGGCGCCAATTGGAAGGGCGGGGTCGATGCCTTTTACGAAGTCTATCACCTCCACTCGGTCCACCCGCAAACGCAGGCGGTGATGGACGACCGCACGCAGATCGATCTCTATCCCAATGGCATGAGCCGCCAGTTCGTGCCGTTCGCGCAGCCCAGCCCGCGCTTTCCCGACCAGCTTGGGGTCAATGCCGGGATCAAGATGATGCTTGCCGACGCGGGCATCGATCCCGAAAGCTATGGCGGCACCGCGCAGGAAAGTCGCGCCGCGATTCAGGCCGCCAAGCGCGAGCGTGCGACGAAATACGGTCTGAATTACGACAAGTTCAGCGATACGCAGCTGAGCGATTCAACCATCTACGGCATCTTTCCCAACGTCCAGATCGGTTGCCACCCCGAAGCCGTGTTCATCCACCGCTTCCTGCCGCACCCGACCGACCCCGAGCAATTCACCTATGACAACATCATCAGCTTCGCCCACGTCGACGCGCCCGGTTACCGGCCGCCGGCGTGGATGGGGGTCGGCGATGAAGTCGATACAACGGGAATGCTGCGACCCGATGTCACGCGTGTGCCGCTGGGGGTGCCGCCCGAGCTTGGTGAAGTGCTCGACCAGGATTCTGAGCTGCTCCCGATTGTTCAGAAGGGCGCGCGTTCGCGCGGCTTTCGCGGGCCGCTATGGAGCTATCAGGAAGGGCGGCTGCGCCATTTTCACAGCGAGCTTGACCGCTACATCGCAGGGGACAAATAATGGCCTACAGCTTCCTCTCGCGTTTTCGCATCAAGCCCGAGCGCGATGCCGAATTCGTCGACCTGAT
>JANMKS010000108.1:0-8956 GCA_031372155.1 Sphingomonas sp. | reverse complement strand
TCGCGCTCGATCAGCGCTTCGTCATCGATGCCGTCGAATGCGGGCGCGATCAGGGTCTTGCGCGGGGTTGCGAATTCATCGCGGATCGCGACGAGTTCTTCGCGCATGACCTCGTACAGGCGTACACGATTGCCGAGGATTTCGAGCAGCGCAGTGATGCTGTCGGCGAGTTTCTTCAGTTCGTCGCCGATTTCCTCGCGGCCGAGCGCGGTCAGGCGATTGAGGCGCAGGTCGAGTATAGCACGCGCCTGCACTTCGGACAGCTGATAGGTGTCGCTGTCGGCCTGCGGTTCGATCGCCTCGACGAGCGCGATATAGGGGCGGATCTCGGCAATCGGCCATTCGCGCGCCATCAGCTTGTCGCGGGCTTCGGCGGGGCTGGCCGAACCGCGGATCATGCGGACGACCTCATCCAGGTTGGTGACGGCAATGACGAGGCCGAGCAAGACATGTGCACGGTCGCGCGCCTTTTGCAGCTCGAACTTCGAGCGACGGGTGATGACTTCCTCGCGGAAGGTGATGAACGCCGAAATGATGTCGCGCAGGTTGAGCGTCTCGGGCCGACCGCCGCGAATGGCGAGCATGTTGGCGGGAAAGCTCGACTGGGCGGGGGTGTGGCGCCAGAGCTGATTGAGCACGACGTCGGGTGTCGCATCACGCTTCAGGTCGATGACAATACGCACGCCGAGGCGGCTCGACTCATCGCGCATGTCGGCGACGCCCTCGATACGCTTGTCCTTGGCGGCTTCGGCGATCTTCTCGACAAGCGCGTTCTTGCCCTGCTGGTACGGGATTTCGGTGAGGACGATCGATCGCCGGTCGCCGCGCCCTTCCTCGACAATGTGCTTTGATCGCACAATGATCGATCCGCGCCCGGTGTTGTAGGCGGATTTCGCACCGTGCGAGCCGAGAATGATGCCGCCGGTCGGAAAATCAGGGCCGGGAATGATCGCTGTCAGTTCGTCGATCGTGATCCCGCCATTTTCGATATAGGCGAGGCACGCGTCGATGACTTCGCCCAGATTGTGCGGCGGGATGTTCGTCGCCATGCCGACCGCGATACCGCCTGCGCCATTGACCAGCAGATTTGGGAAACGCGCGGGAAGAACCTGAGGCTCGGTTTCGCTCGCGTCGTAATTGGGCGTGAAGTCGACGGTATCCTTGTCGAGGTCGTCGAGCAGCGCGTTCGATACCTTTGCAAGGCGCGCCTCGGTATAGCGCATCGCGGCAGGCTCATCGGGGTCCATCGAGCCGAAATTGCCCTGTCCGTCGATGAGCATGACGCGCATCGACCAGTCCTGCGCCAGTCGGGCGAGCGCGCCATAGATCGCACTGTCGCCGTGAGGGTGATATTTACCCATGACGTCGCCGACGATGCGGCTGCACTTGCGATAGGGGCGTCCGGCGACGTAGCCCGCTTCCTGGCAGGCATAGAGAATGCGGCGGTGAACGGGCTTCAGGCCATCGCGAACATCAGGCAGCGCGCGGCTGACGATGACGGACATAGCATAGTCGAGGTACGAGCTTTTCATCTCGTCGACGATGTTGATGGGGGTAATGTCCGAGGGGTCGGCGAGGATGATCTCGTCGCTCATATTTTGGCGCAACTTTCGATGACGATTGTGTGACTACGTTCTAGCGGAAGCGCAGGGCAATGTCACGCGAATGCGGATGTGGGCGACCCTTGCTACGGTGCCTGCTACGGTCTAGTATTTCGAGCATGACAAAGCAGTTCAACATCCGTTCCGAACGCGCTCACGAACTGGCGATGGATCTGTCGCGCATGCTCGACAAGCCGATGAGTGTCATCGTCGAGGATGCGCTAGCTGCTTATAAACACAAGCTAGAGGATGACGAAGCAGAACTGTGGGGGCCACTGCTGCGCGAAACGCAGGCCGCTTTCAAAGCGTCAAAGGTCAAATTTGAGATCGAGGATATGTATGATCCCGAAACCGGGTTGCCCTGTTGAGCGTCGCTGTCGATAGCTCGGTCCTGGTGGCGATTATGCGCGGCGAACCGGAAGAAGAACGATTTTCAGGCGTGTTGCAAACCGGATACCGGCTTATAGGCTGGCCGACGATATTGGAAACCCGGATCGTCATAGTCCGCCAGGCACCCGATCGTATGATCTGGCTCGACCGCTTCCTTAAAGACGATAAGACAATTGCCGTTACCTTCGACGGCGAGCTCGAACAGTCCGCTACCATCGCGTTCCAACGCTTCGGCAAGGGGCGGCATCCCGCCTCGCTCAATTTTGGCGATTGCATGACCTATGCGGTTGCGCGTGCGCGGAACCTGCCGCTCCTGTTCAAGGGCGATGATTTCTCGCGGACCGATGTCGACATTCACCCCGCCTCGGCCTTTTCGCGTTAGTCGGGGACGCGGGTTCCGTCCCAGGCGAAGTGGCCGCCGCTTTCGGCGGGCGTCAAAGCGGCGATGACCGCAAGGAGCCGCTCTGCTGCATAGGCGGGCGCGAACAGCTTTTCGGCCGCGACGTTGCCCCGAAAAGGCTTGCTCATGCCGGTATCGACGGTGCCCGGATGGAGCGTGACAACGACCGCATGCGGACGAGTGCGCGCCGTTTCGATTGCGATCGTCTTCATCAGCATCACCAACGCCGCCTTCGACGCGCGATAGGCGTGCCAGCCCCCGGTCCGGTTGTCGCCAATGCTCCCGACGCGCGCGCCGAGGACGGCAAACACGGCGCGGCGGTCGCGCGGCAGTTTGGGAATGACGTGCTTTGCAACCATAGCGGGAGCGATAGTGTTGATGGCGAAGCTGCGCGCAAGAGCGACGGGGTCAAGTTGCCTGAGCGCGCGTTCGGGGATCTGGCGGTCATCGTGCAACATGCCCGTCGTGACGATGGCAAGATCGACCACATCCAGCGCCGCGACGGCACGATCGACGCTCGCCTCGTCTGCCACGTCCACGTCAGGGCGTGACCAGCGGATTGCGCCATCGATGCGGTCGGCCAGCGCGGTGCCGATGCCGCCCTGTCCGACAATGAGAGCGGTCATTCGGGCAGGAAGTCGGGCACCGAAAGATAACGTTCGCCGGTATCGTAATTAAAGCCGAGTACCCGTGAGTTGGCACCCAGTTCGGGTAGCTTCTGAGCAATCGCGGCAAGCGTGGCACCCGAGCTGATGCCGACCAGCATCCCTTCCTCGGCGGCCGCGCGCCTTGCCATCGTCTTTGCGTCGGCGGGGTCGACCTTTATCACGCCGTCGAGCAATTGCGTATGCAGGTTGGTCGGCACGAAGCCCGCGCCGATGCCCTGGATGGGATGTGGTCCGGGTTGACCGCCCGAAATGACGGGGGATAGCGTCGGTTCGACGGCAAAGACCTTGATCGAGGGCCAGCGCGCTTTCAGGACCTGTGCCGCACCGGTTATGTGCCCGCCCGTGCCGACGCCGGTGATGAGCGCATCGATCGGCGTGTCGCCGAAGTCGCGCAGGATTTCTTGCGCCGTTTCCTTTGCGTGCACTGCGATATTCGCCGGGTTTTCAAATTGGCCGGGCATCCACGCGCCCGGTGTTTGCGCAACGAGCTCGATCGCCCGCTCGATGGCGCCTTTCATGCCTTTTTCACGTGGCGTCAGGTCGAACGTCGCACCGTAAGCCAGCATCAGGCGGCGGCGTTCCAGCGACATGCTTTCAGGCATGACGAGGACGAGAGTATAACCCTTGACCGCCGCAACCATCGCGAGGCCGATTCCGGTGTTGCCACTGGTCGGTTCGACGATCGTGCCGCCTGGCTTGAGCGCGCCCGTGCGTTCGGCATCCTCGATCATGGCGAGCGCGATACGGTCCTTGATCGAACCTCCGGGGTTCGACCGCTCGGACTTGATCCACACTTCGGCATCTGGAAACAGGCGGCCAACGCGGATGTGCGGCGTATTGCCAATGGTGTCGAGGATCGAGGCGGCTTTCATGCTGGTTTCTCCTGCATCACAGCGTTGGATAGGGCGGTTTCGGGCGGATCGAAAGTGCGGGCGCGACGCAATTCGGGGAACAGCCATGCCCAGCCGACCGCAACTCCGATCGCGGCAAACCCGCCGAAGACGACGGCACCGACGGGTCCGAGCAAGGCCGCGGCCACACCCGACTGAACTTCGCCCAATTCGTTCGAGCTCGAGATCGCAAGGCCGGATACGGCGGAGACCCGGCCGCGCATGCGGTCAGGCGTGTGCAACTGGATGAGCGATGATCTGACGTAGACGGAGAGCATGTCGAACCCGCCAAGGAGCGCGAGTGCGAATATCGAAAGCGCGAAACTTTGGGAATATCCGAAGATCACGGTGGCAATCCCGAACGCCACGACTGCCGCGATCATCTTTATACCGACATTGTGCCGCAAGGGTCGAAACGAGAACCACAATGCAACTGCGGCGGCGCCAATGGCCGGACTGGCGCGAAGCAGGCCAAGTCCCTCGGGACCGGCGTGAAGGATGTCGCGCGCATAAACCGGCAGCAGCGCCGTCGCCCCACCGAACAGGACCGCGAACATGTCAAGCGTGATCGCGCCCAGCAAAAAGCGTTGACCGCCGACATAACGCAGGCCGTCGACGACCTGACCCAACGGCGTCTGTCCCGCCTCCACCGGAGGAGGATATACCTTGCGAATGGCACCAAGCGTGAAATTGCCGAGCGAAAGCGATACGGCCGCAAACCAGTAAGGCGCCGAAGCGTGGCCTGCATAAAGCAGCCCGCCCAGCGCAGGCCCCGCAACCGAGGCGCTTTGCCACGCGATCGAGCTCATCGCTATGGAACGCGGAAGAAGTGCGGCGGGCACGATGTTCGGTCCTATCGAACTGAGCGCTGGAGCCACGAACACGCGCGCTGTCCCATGCAGCGCTGCAAAAGCGAACAGCAACGGAAGGCTCAGCCCATTGTTCGCCGTCGCGAGTCCGAGGCCTATGGCAATCGCCAAATCGATCGCCATCGCGATACGGGCAACGCGGACCCGCTCAAACCGGTCCGCGACCCAGCCCGCAACCGGCGTCAAAAGCAGCACGGGCACGAATTGCGCCAGGCCGACCACACCGAGCAGCAATGCACCTTCGCGCATGGTCATCGCATATTGGGAACGCGCAAGGTCGTACACCTGCCAGCCAATGACGACGATCATTGCCGTCGTTGCGAGCACGCTGGCAAAGCGCGCCAGCCAGAAGCGTCGGAAGTCGGGTATGCCAAGCGGGGAGGCCGGTTCGGTCACTGTCCTCCCCCCTTGCGGCATCAATAAGCAGGCTGCAATCCGCCCGTTGCCGGATCGCCCATGAATGTCACAGCGTTTTCTTGCGCACGCACAAGCTCTGCTGTGTCGAGAGTGCCGTTGAGGAAAGCCACAAGATCGCGCGTCAGCTCGACCTTGTGCGTCGCGAGCAGGCCGTGCGGTCCACCCGCGTATTCGACGACCTGCGCATGCTGAATGAGTTTCGCCGCCGCGCGCCCGCCGGTGTCGATGGGCACCGTCTTGTCGTCGACTCCGTGAACAATGAGCGTCGGAATCGTAAACGCAGGGATGTCCGCGCGAAAATCGGTCGTCGCAAAAGCATTGGCACACGCGACCGTTGGCCATTGCCCGGCCATCATCGCCATCTGGAAGGTCGAGTCGAGCACGCCTTGGCTGACTGGCGATGTCACCCAACCGACGCCATAGAATTGCTTGGCGAACGTCTGAAGAAAGCCCGCGCGATCTTCGTGCAGGCCTTGTTTGATGTCGTCGAACACCGAATGGTCGACCCCGTCAGGGTTGTCGTCGCGCTTCATCATGAATGGCACGACCGACGAAATCAAAGCGGCGTGAGTGATGTTGGACGCACCGTGCCGTGACAGGTAGCGCGCGACTTCGCCGCCGCCCATTGAAAAGCCGACAATGGCAGCACCCTTCGCGTCGCACTGGTCGATGACCGCCGCGAGATCGTCAGCGAGGGTGTTGTACTCATACCCCTCCCACGGCTGGTCCGAACGTCCAAAACCGCGCCGGTCATAGGCGATCGTCCGGAACCCCTGCCCGGCAAGGCCAAGCGCGACATCATCCCAGCTGTCGGCGTTGAGCGGCCAGCCGTGGATCAGGACGACCGGACGTCCCTCCTTCGGTCCCCATTCCTTCACATAAAGCTTCGTGTCGTCGCGGGTCGTTATATAAGGCATGGCGTACTCCTCGTTTCCTCCTGAGAACGAGTTACACGCCTATCGGTTGCAGGCGTCAGGCATCCGGAAGAGTCTGTCCGACCCGCAGGATGTTTCCCTCGGTAATGACAACCCGGTCGCCGAGTGCGACCGCGCCGAACAACCGTTTTGCGAAAGCGACAGGAACACCGACGCAGCCATTGGTTGCATAGATCGGTTGCACATCCTCGCTGCCATGGATTGATATGCCGTCGTTCGTCAGCCGCAGCATGTACGGCATCGGCGCATCGTACAGGTTCGAGCGGTGGTCGGCGTCCTTCTGCGTCACGAGGAAATTCCCGAGCGGCGTCGGCTTGTCGCCGTCACCGTAGAGGATGACGGCCGTGCCAATCTCATACCCGCCACGAAATACCGACAATGTCTGCGCCGCGAGATCGACCGTGACCAGCATTGGGCCGGTAGCGGGAGCGGCCCGCTCGTCCCAAAGCCAGTCGCCGTGGCGTAGCGGACCGGTGATCGAGAGTGCCCGGCGGATGGTGTAGCCGGACGGCGCTGCGGAAGATTGTTGAACGAGGCGTTTCGCACGAGGGGCGAGCGAGACTTCGGACGTATCTGCATGTGCAGACGTGGGCTTCGGACTTGACGGCGTGAAATGCAACGCGGCCGTCGCGGCCAGTAATGCCGCAAGGCTCGGCAACGCAGTCAGTATCGGTGCCGTCCGCCTGTCGCGCGGAGCAGCATGGCGTCGCGCTGTCATACAACCGTTTTACCGCGACTGCGGGGGCAAGGAAGAGGCTTTCCGCGGCTGTACCGGGACACTTGTGTAGGGCTGGCTTAAAAAGGGGAAGCGCAAATTCTCATGGCACAAAGCGGATTTTCGCTGCGCCGGTTGCGGAGACCGGCATGTAGAGTCCCTTACCGTACGCAGCAATACGTCCGTTTTCGACTTTCGTTAGCCGCGCCGAAATCAGGAAATCTCCCACCTGCTTGGCCTCGATCGCGGCATTGGCCTTGCCGATGACCTCATTGTAATCCCGCGCAAAGTTCTCGGTCAGCGACGACTGGATGGCCCCTTGCGTTTCGGGGGTGAGGACAATCGCCGAGAGCAGGTTCGTGGCGGGGCTGTCGGTTGCGCTCGTGATAGTGAGGTTACGAACGCGCACGATCTGCGAACCCGGATCGTTTAAGGGGAGTGCCGTCAGCCAGACCGTTCCCTTTGGCCGGAGGAGCCCGCGCGGGCTTTCTGCTTCAATCGCGATGCCGACCGCAATCTTGCCGCCTTGCGTGCCGTAAATCGTGACTTCTCCGAATTTGACCTTCACCGGGCCGACGCCGGGTACGGTCATTCCTTTTGCGGCAATCTTGCCGAGCGCTTTTGCAAGCACGGGTTCGAGTTC
This sequence comes from Sphingomonas sp., assembly GCA_031372155.1. Classification (GTDB taxonomy): domain Bacteria; phylum Pseudomonadota; class Alphaproteobacteria; order Sphingomonadales; family Sphingomonadaceae; genus Sphingomonas_O. Next base: position 1,428 of record JANMKS010000108.1, on the reverse strand, counting down.
GGCGTAAGAGGCAAGGACCGGCACGAACAGCCGGGCGCTGATGCGCGGTCGATCGAAGTCGAGCGGCGGCAGAGGGGACGCGGGTCGCGGGTCCGGGCGCGGACCCACGAAGGTTTCGGTCAGCGCCGTGGCGGTTAGGAACAGTTGTACATCTTTTCCGACGACGCGGTAGCCGCCGTAGGCGATGCGTTGCGGCGTAACGCGAAGCCACACCGGCGGATTCTTTCGGTTGAGCTCGAGCACGATAAAGCCCTGCTGCCACGCCTTTGCCGCTTCGGCTCGTGCGTTCAGGGTCGCAAGTTCGCGCGGAAGGGCACGCTCGAGATCGGCAGTCACCTTCCGCAAGCGCGGATCGATTTTGCTTTCAAACGTGATCCGCTGACCAAGGATGGTGATGCCGGGAACCGTCGTCCACTTGTAATCGATGTCGACCTTTGCCGTCGGCTGCCAGCGTGATGTCATGCCGAGCTTGGCATTGACGCGGACCCGTGCCGCCGCAGTTGCGGTTTCGCGCTTGATGATCCCGCCAATGTCGCGCGCCGACACCACTATGCTGACAGGCATCGACAGCGTCAGAAGCTCGCCGGTGCCGCCGACCGTGATCGGTCCCCGCGTCGCGGTTCCGACGATGCGACAGCCGATGTCCGGTGTGACCTTCAGTCGGCTCTTGAAGATGCGCTTGCCCGCGATGCACGTCGGCTTGCGCTCGTCGATCGTCCACAATTGCCGGGGTATGCGCGCATTCAATGCGCGTTCAAGTTCGGCGATCCGTGTCGTGATCGGCACGTCGATGAACGACGGCTGCTCGACAACGGGCGGGGCAGTGTCGACACGCGGCGGAGCAGGAACCACCGTCGCGGATTTGCATCCTGCGATCATCAGCACCGCGGCGAGGCACAGTGCCCTCATATCGTAATGAAACTGTCCAGCACACGCTTTCGCCCCGCTGTTTCAAAATCGATCTCGAGCTTGTTGCCCTCGATCTCGGCAATCGTGCCATAGCCGAACTTCGTGTGGAATACCCGCTGTCCGAGCGACAGGTCGTCGCGACCCTTGTTGCCAAGGCTAATCGCAGGGCCGCGCGCCTCGACGATGCGGGTTGGCGCGGTGGTAAAGCCGGTCGCGCCCGATGCCGCGCGTTGCCAGCCGGGGCCGCGCCCCGTTCCCCGGCCGAGGTGTGCAAAGGGGTCGCTCCGTTCGGACCAGTTCGCCTGCCACAAGCTCGCGCCGCCCGTCATCGTCGTTTCGGTATCGATATTGGCTTCGGGAAGTTCGCCGACGAAGCGGCTCGGGATGCTCGACGTCCACTGGCCATAGATGCGGCGGTTGGCGGCATGCAGAATAGTCGCCGACTGTTTGGCGCGCGTGATCGCGACATAAGCGAGGCGACGTTCTTCCTCCAGGCTCGCGATGCCACCCTCGTCGAGC
>JANMKS010000087.1:0-2242 GCA_031372155.1 Sphingomonas sp. | reverse complement strand
ACGAGCGCCAGCAGCGAAACTCCGGGCGGCATCGGCACGCGCCCGAGCAAATAGCGCTCGAGCCCGAAGACCTTTTCGAACAGCGCATTGACCGGGGCGGGCGGCAACGCATCGTCGCTCCCCTTTCGACTGGTAACGCGCGCAAGCAGTCGGTCCGCGGCGGCAAGCGGGACCAGCAGGCTGTTGAAGCTTTGCAGGAAGCGCAGGTCGAGCCCTGCCTCATCGATGGCCGCGCGCAACGCCCGCTTTGTGTAGCGCCGGAAATGGTGGTTCGCTTCGTCGTGCCCGCTCCACATCCACTGGAATTGCGGCACCGTGATCACAATGGTGCCCCCAGGGCGAAGGCACGCGGCGATCGCGCGGAGGGCGGCGCGATCATCCTCGATATGCTCCAGCACGTCGAGAAGCGCGACCATGTCATAGCGCGCCTCGGGGACGCCGACCAGTTCGGGAAGCGGCGCGTCGCCGACGCTGCGGCCGAGCCGCTGCGAAGCGATATCGCGCGAGTGTGCGTCGATCTCGATCGCGTCGACTTCCCCGAACTGGGCGAGCATCGGCAGATTATGACCGGTGCCACAGCCAATCTCCAGGATGCGCGCGACCTGTGGCAGGCTGACCTTTCGCGCGATGACGCTGGCAAGAACGTCGCGGCGCGCCCGGTACCACCAGTGCGTCGAGTCATGCTCTGCCATCCGGTCATAGATGACGCGCTCCACCTAAGCGAAGACCCATTTGCGATAGATGACGAAGCAGACCAGCGGCGTGACGAAGATCATCGCGAGGATCGGCGTCAGCGTGTCCCAGTGGAACAAATGGGTGAAGGACCAGACGAACAGGCTGTTGAGAAGGAAGCTGATTCCCGATGTGACGAAGAACTTTCCGCCCTGTTGCACGCTGGCATCGCCGCTGCTGCCGTGCCCGCGAAAGCTGAAACGGGCGTGCATGTAATAGCCCAGAATCATCGACACGAGATAGGCGATCAGATTCGACGCGAGCGGGGGAAGCATCGCCCACCGCACCGCGAGGGCATAGGCCGCGACCCCGAACAGCGTCACGAACCCGCCCGTCAGGCCATAGCGCAGCAGTTGCACAAGCAACACGCGCTGGTCGTTCGATACGGGCAATCGGTTCAGCATGGCTTCGCTTGGCAGTGGCGCGTCCGGCCCTTAATGCCGCCGGGGCGCAAGGGGAAGCACGGATGGACGCGGCGGGTGAGGGGTTGCTGAAGCACTGGCGGCGGTGGACGCTGCTGATCTGGGTGCTGGCGGCGGTCGCGTTCCTGTTCATGCGCTGGTCGGCGATCCAGAACTTCTCGCTTCCCGATACCGACGACAACATGCGAATGTCGCAGGTGCGCGCCTTGTTGAACGGACAGGCGTGGTACGATCTGCGCCAGTACAAGCTTAATCCACCGACCGGCTTCAACATCCACTGGACGCGCGTGGTCGACCTGCCGATCGCCGCGATCGAACTGATCGTCCGTCCCTTTCTGGGAACGACGGTCGCCGAAAAAGCGGCGGCGGCGCTGGCACCGCTGATCCCGCTCGGCGTCGCCCTGTTCGCGATGGGGCTTGCCGTGCGGCGGCTCGTTGCGCCGGGTGCGTTTGCGGTCGCGGCAGGATTGATGCTCTCGTGCCAGGTTGCGATGCTGATGTTCCTGCCGATGCGGGTCGATCACCACGGCTGGCAACTGGCGCTCCTCGTCGTGACGATCGCAGGCCTCGCCGATGCAAAGCCACGGCGGGGCGGCCTGACGATGGGCTTTTCGAGCGCGGCATCGCTCGCCATCGGCCTCGAACTGATGCCGTTCCTTGTCATCGCAGGGGCGGCGGCTGTCCTGCACTGGGTCTGGGAGCGCGAGGAGGCCGACCGCCTGCGAGCCTATGGCGCGGCACTTACGCTGGGCACGATACTCGGCTATCTCGGCTTTGCGTCGTACGACAACGCCGTCGCGCGCTGCGACGTGCTGTCGCCGATCTGGGTCTCGACGATGGCAGTGGCGGGGCCGCTCGCGATCGTCCTGTCGCTGGTGAAGGACGATCGCTGGGCAGTGCGGCTGGCCTTGGCCGGACTCGCCGGTGCAATCGTCGCGGGCGGGTTCGCGCTGCTCTGGCCGCAATGCCTCGGTCGGCCCGAACAGATCAGCGACGAGCTGGTCAAAGTCTGGTTCAGCAATGTCCGCGAGGCGAAGCCGCTCTACAAGCAGGTGTGGACGACGGCGATCACGGTCGTGACGCTGCCC
>JANMKS010000037.1:0-1910 GCA_031372155.1 Sphingomonas sp. | reverse complement strand
AGCGCGCTTTCGAACAGCGGCTTGTTGCGGGCGGCGATCCCGGTGCGTCCGTAAGCATAGCCCTTCTGGCTCTCGAAGGCGTTGGCGAGTTCGTCGGGATCGGTCCACGCGCCATTGTCGATCATCAGATTGACGTTGGCTCCGTACGCCCCTTCGGCATTGGAATAGACGCGAAGCGCAGCTGTCTCGAGGTCACAGCCATGCTTGTCCTGATGCATCAGGCTGTTGGCGCGGACATGGTTCAAGTCTAGCGGCTCTTCGGCGCTGGCGGCCAGATAAGCCGCCTCGGCAATCATTCGCGTCTGCAGCGGCAGCAGATCGCGAAAGATGCCCGACAGCGTGACCACAACGTCGATACGCGCGCGACCGAGTTCGTCGAGCGGGATGAGCTCGGCACCGGCAAGCCGGCCGTAGCTGTCAAAACGCGGTCGCGCCCCGATCAGCGCCAGCGCTTGTGCGATCTGCGTGCCTTCGGACTTCAGATTGTCGGTCCCCCAAAGGACCATCGCCAGCGAGGCGGGAGCGGCGCCTGTGTCGGCGACATGGCGGGCGATCAGCGCATTTGCCTGTGCCGTGCCTTCGGAGACGGCAAAACGGCTGGGGATGCGGAAAGGGTCAAAGCCGTGAATATTGCGGCCGGTGGGCAAAACCTCGGGGTTGCGAAGCAAATCACCGCCGGGAGCGGGGCGGATGAAGCGCGCATCAAGCGCACGGATGACGCCGCTCAGCTCGTCTTCGTTGATCGCGTGCAGACCTTCGGGGATGAGGGTAGCTTCAAGTTCGTAGAGTTGAACCCCGAGTGTTTCGAGGTTGCTCGCATCCAGGTCGAGCGCTTCGGCGGCATTTTCGATCATCGGGGTAAGGCTGGCACGCTCGTCGGCGTCGGGCGAACTGCGATACCGGTCGAGCAGGACCTTCAGATCGTTCAGCCCGGCATAAAGTCCGGCCTCGGTTAGTGCAGGCGTCAGATAGCTGATAAGCGTGGCGCCCGAACGACGTTTTGCAATCAGCCCTTCGGACGGGTTGTTCGAAGCATAAAGGTAGAAGTTGGGCAAATCGCCGATCAGCCGCTCTGGCCAGCACTTCGCCGACAAGCCCGCCTGTTTGCCTGGCATGAACTCCAGCGCGCCGTGCGTGCCGAAGTGCAGGACGGCATTGGCGGCGAAATCCTCGCGCAGATAGCGGTAAAAGGCGCTGAATGCGTGGGTCGGTGTGAACGTGCCCTCGAACAGCATCCGCATCGGATCGCCTTCATATCCAAAGCCCGGCTGGACGCCGATGAATACGTTGCCGAATTGCGCGCCGAGGACGTGGATCGAACTGCCATCGGCCTGCGCCTTGCCGGGGGCCGGGCCCCATTGCGCTTCGATCTCGCGCAGGTGCGGCTCGCGGCGGACATGGTCATCGGCAGGAATTCGGGCATGGACGTTGGCGTCCGCACCGAAACGTTCCGAATTGCCCTTGAGAAGGATGTCACGAAGGGCATCGACATTCGCGGGAAGTTCGACCGAATAACCCTCGGCACTCAGACGGATGAGCGTCGCGAAGACTGACTCGAAGACCGACAGATACGCAGCGGTCCCCGTTGCCCCCGCGTTCGGTGGAAAATTGAACAGAACCATCGCCAGTTTGCGGTCAGCCCGGGCCGATTGCCGCAGCGCGACGAGCTTTGCCACCTTCGCCGCCAACGCCTCGGCGCGTTCGGGGCAGGCGCGCATCTCGCGGACCAGGCCACCCGTCGGGAAGGTGCAGCGACGCCCGCAACCGGAGCAGGGTTCACCGGCCCCGTCCGAACGGCCGCCAAACACACTAGGCACGATCGCGCCGTCAAGCTCGGGGATGGCGACCATCATCGTCGCTTCGAGCGGCAGCAGCCCGTTGCGACCTGCGCCCCATTGCTCGAGTGTCTG
>JANMKS010000028.1:0-11094 GCA_031372155.1 Sphingomonas sp. | reverse complement strand
CCCGACGATGAAAGAGCGCTTCGCGCACTGCCCGGCATCGGTCGATACACTGCCGCTGCGATCGCCAGCATCGCATTCGGCAAGCGCGCGGTTGTGGTCGACGGCAATGTCGAGCGCGTCGTCGCACGGCTGTTCGCGGTCGAAACGCCATTACCGGCTGCACGAGGAGCTCTGTACGCGCTGGCCGACACTATCACGCCGGACGAACGGGCAGGGGATTTTGCACAGGCAATGATGGACCTGGGCAGCACGGTCTGCACCGCACGCGCGCCGCGTTGCACCATCTGTCCGCTCGTCAAATTGTGTTCGGCAAGGAGCGATGCCTTTCCCCGCCGCCTTGCGAAGGTCGCAAAACCCGAACGCTCTGCGACGGCATTATGGACCGAGAAGGACGGCCGCGTGCTCCTCGTTCGCCGGCCCGCAAAGGGCTTGCTCGGCGGCATGCTTGCCCTGCCGTCAACGCTTGGGCCGCCGCCCAATGCCCCTGTCGGGATCGATGGCGAATTGATCGGCACCATAACGCACGTCTTCACGCATTTCCGGCTGACGATGGAAGTCCGCAAAAGCAGTTGCGCATTGCAACCGGGCGGGGAATGGTGGCCAGTGACAAGGATCGCGGAAGCGGGCTTGCCGACCGTTTTTGCCAAGGCCGCACAGATCGCCACCGGGAGGATTACGAATGTTTGACGCACGTGTTGACCGTAGACAGATTTTCGGTGCGACGACCGGAATCCTCGCATTTTCGGCGCTGCCTGCGTTCGCCAGGCAAGCCGTTGCGCGGCGCGACAATTTGGGCTGGGCGAAGGTTCAGGCGGTGCTCGACGGCTATGTCGCGGACGACAGATTGCCGGGCGCGGTAGGTGCAATCGGTCGCGGCACCGACGACGCGAGCTTTCTGTTCTCTGGAACGATCGCACGCGACAGCAAGCGCGCGATGGACGCCGACAGTCTTTTTCGCATCTATTCGATGACCAAGCCGATCACCGGCATGGCCGCGATGATGCTGATCGAGGACGGCAGGATCGGACTCGACCAGGACATCGGCGACTTCATCCCCGGCTTCAAGAATCCCCGGGTTCTGATCGACGGGTCGAAAGACTTGAATGCGCGCCCCGCATCGCGGCCGATCACGGTTCGCAATCTGCTGACGCACACTGCGGGACTTGGATATACCATAATCACCAAGGGCCCGCTGCTCGACGCCTACGAACGGCGCGGGATTAGTCCGGCCGCACTGAGCCGTAACCCCATTCCCGGTATCAAGGCGGTCGCAACAGCGCCAAGCCTCGAAATCTTTGCAAACCGGCTCGCGTCGCTTCCGCTGATCGCAGAACCGGGCACGAAGTGGAGCTATTCAGTCAGCCTCGACTTGATGGGGCGTGTCATCGAGGTCGCAAGCGGCATGCCCTTCGACCGATTTTTGCAGACCCGGATGTTCGACCCGCTCGGCATGACGAGCAGCTTTTTTCAGGTTCCTGCATCCGAAACGGGGCGCCTGACGACCAATTACGGCATTTCACCATTGGGCAAGTTTCCCGTCGATCCGGGCAATTCAAGTGTATTTTCGGATCGTCCCGCCTTTCCGTTCGGCGGCGCTGGACTTGTGATGAGCGCGCGCGACTACGACCGGTTCCTGCTGATGCTTGCGGGACACGGCGCTATCGGCGGGTCGCGAATCATGAAGGAGGAAACCGCAAAACTCGGCATGTCGAACCTGCTGCCCCCTGGCACCGACACTTCGAAATCCTTCGTCGAGGGCCAGGGATTCGGCGCCGGCGGTCGCGTGACGATTGCCGCGCAGGACCGGCTGGGCGCGGGCATTGGAACCTTCGGCTGGGGCGGTGCCGCCGCCACCATCGCCTGGGTCGATCCGACGCGCGGTGTGCGGGCTTCCGGGTTCGCGCAGTATATGCCGGATTCGGCAATGCCGTTCACGACCGATTTCGGCAAAGCGGTCTACGCCAGCCTGTGAGCGATCAGTCGCTTCAGGACGCGGCACACTTCACTGGCTCGCCGCTCGATCGCATGGACCACGTCCGCAGCGATGCAGACGCCTATGCCGCGCTGCTTTCGGACTGGCGGGCCCGGCTGCTGTTGCTCGATGGTGCTGATCCGCGCATGTCGGAAGCCGGGACGCTGGTCTGGGGCAGCCTCGCCGAAGCAGGCGAGGAAGTGGAGATCGCCCTGCTCGGCGTGCGGGACGGCAAGCCGCATTTCGTGGAGGTTGCCGTGCAGGCGGGGGCGAGCGTGATGCGTTCGCCCGCCATGTGGCGTGCACTCACCCTCCTCCCGGCGGATGATGCTGCAATCTTCGGAACCGCACTCAGCCTTATTACCTGGCACAACACGCATCGCTTTTGTTCGCGCTGCGGGGCGCCGACGACGCTGTTTCGGGCCGGGTGGGGCCGCAAGTGCGACGCATGCGCCACTGAACATTTTCCGCGCACCGACCCTGTCGTCATCATGCTTGCCGAGTATGAGGGGCGCGCGCTGATCGGGCGCCAGTCGCGCTTTCCGCCGGGCAATTATTCCGCGCTCGCGGGATTTCTGGAACCGGGCGAATCAATCGAGGAAGCCGTGCGGCGCGAGCTGTTCGAGGAGTCGGGTATTCCAACGGCGGGGGTCCGTTACGTAACCAGTCAGCCATGGCCGTTCGGCGGATCGCAACTGATGATCGCCTGCATCGCCGAGGCGACGGACGACCGCATCACGCTCGATACCAAGGAACTCGAAGACGCGATGTGGGTGACGCGCGCGGAAGTCGAGGCGGCGATGGCAGGTGAAGCTGATGCGCGATTCCGGGCACCGCCGCCGTTCGCGGTCGCACACACTTTGATGAAAGCGTGGCTGGACGGTTAGCCGCGCGCGCGCTGCTGTGGATACGTTCCGAGCAGCCGCACCCATTTCGAATGAAATCGCAACTCGTCGAGCGCACGCGCCACCGCCGGGTCGTCCGGATGTCCTTCGATATCGGCAAAGAATTCGGTCGCCGCGAAACGCGCGCCGCGCTGATAGCTTTCGAGCTTCGTCATGTTCACGCCGTTGGTCGCAAAGCCGCCCATTGCCTTGTAGAGCGCCGCAGGGATGTTCTTCACTTCAAAGACAAAGGTCGTCATTACCCGCTCCTCTCGCAGGACGGCGCGGCCGGCGCGGGCAAGGACCACGAATCGGGTCATGTTGTCGTCCGAATCCTCGAGGCCTCGCTCAAGGATATTTAGGCCGTAAACCTCAGCTGCGAGCGACGGTGCGATCGCCGCAACCGCGACATCGCCACCTTCGACGGCGAGGGCGGCCGCGCCTGCGGTGTCGTCATAGGCGACCGGCCTGATCCCGCGCGCGCGCAGCCATTTGCGACATTGTCCCAATGCCTGCGGATGGCTGATGGCCTCGCGCACGTCCTCAAGTCCGCCGAGGCCCATCAGCGCGTAGTGGATCGGCAGGAAGTGCTCGCCCGTTATGACCAGTTCCGATTCGGGAAGCAGGAAATGAATGTCGGCAACCCGGCCGTGCAGCGAGTTTTCAATGGGTATCATCGCGCAATCGGCGTGTCCGTCCTTCACGGCATCGATAGCATCCTCGAACGAGAAGCACGGCATCGGCAGCGCGGCCGGAAATGCCTCGCTGACGGCGATGTGCGAATTCGCGCCGGGTGCGCCCTGGAAAGAAACCGCGCGCGCGGGGGCGGCGGCGGCGGCCCTGAGCATCTCTGCGACGATGGGGCGGGCGGGTGCTGGGTAGCGGTCCATTCACGCTTCGCCTAGTGACGCGCGCCTGCTCCGGCAAGCGTCGCCGCTTGCGCTCGCTCACGCGCTTTCCTAGAGGGTCGCGCACTCTTCTTCCTCAAGGCATTCGGTAAAGACATGGACAGCCGCAGCAACGTAATCGCGATGATGGTACTGGGGGCGGGCATCGTTGCGCTTGGCGGGACGATCGTTTCGGGCGAGTTCTTTCATGACGAGCGCCCGGAGAAGATGGGCTATGTCGTCGAAGGCGTGGAAGCGGAAGCAGGCGGGGAACCGGCAGCGGCAGTAATTCCGATCGCGACGCTGCTCGCGACCGCCGATCCGGCCAAGGGTACCGAGGTGTTCAAGAAATGCGCGTCGTGCCACTCGATCAATCAGGGCGGCGCTAACGGCATCGGCCCGAATCTTTACGGCACGCTCGGCGAGGAAATTGGCAAGGGCAAGGGCGGCTACGCCTTTTCGGCCGCGCTTTCCGGCAAGGGCGGCAAGTGGGACTTCGACGCCATGAACGCGTGGCTGACAAAGCCGTCCGCCTTTGCACCGGGCACGAAAATGAGCTTCGCCGGCCTGTCGAAGGGCGAGGATCGCGCGAACGTCATCGCCTATCTCAACCAGCAGGGGTCGAACCTGCCCCTGCCCGCACCGCCCGCGGCCGGTGCAGCAACCGCAACGCCCGAGGCTGCTGGCGGCACGACCAACCCCGCCGCGACGCCCACTCCGCCGGGCGGCCCGCAGCCGGGTGGAACGCCGCAAGGAACCGCCACTCCCGCGGCGAAGCAGGGCACTTAAGCTTCGGCGTAAAACGCCTGAACGGCTGCCCAGGCTTCCTCGGCGGTTTCCACGAATGTGAAGAGCTTGCAATCGTTCGCGCCGATAACACCCTCGTCGACGAGTGCGTCGAAGTTTACGACCCGGGTCCAGAAATCCTTTCCGAACAGCAGCACAGGCATGGGCTTGATCTTGCCCGTCTGGATGAGGGTCAGGAGTTCGAAGGTCTCATCGAATGTGCCGAAGCCGCCTGGAAAAACCGCGACGGCGCGCGCGCGAAGGAGAAAGTGCATCTTGCGAAGCGCGAAATAATGGAACTGGAAGCTCAGTGACGGGGTGACATAGGGGTTGGGCGCCTGTTCGAACGGCAGGACAATATTGAGGCCGACCGATTCCGCTCCCGCGTCGGCCGCGCCGCGATTGGCCGCCTCCATGATCGACGGACCGCCGCCTGAACACACGACGAAATGGCGCTTGCCCTCGGCATCGCGTGGAGTGCCGCTCGCCAGCGCGGCAAGCTTGCGTGCTTCGGCGTAATAGACCGATTTTGCTTCCAGGCGCGCAGCAATGGCGGGGGCGGCCGCGCCCGAAACCGTCCCCGGCTCGGGGATGCGGGCCGAGCCGTAGAAGACCATCATCGAACCGATCTTCGCTTCGTCCAGAAGCAGCTCCGGCTTGAGCAATTCGAGCTGGAAGCGCACCGGGCGCAACTCCTCGCTAAGCAGGAAATCCAGATCCTGGAACGCCAGCTTGTACGCGGGGTGTTCGGTTTGCGGCGTCGATACGCTATGGCGCGCCGTCTCGGCTTCGTCGGCGGCGCGTTCGAATACGCGCGCGGGGATGCGGGTCTCAGTCATCCGTGCGCCCTACCGGCAAAACGGCCCCCGGCCCATATCGAAATGGAGGTGGTCGCGGTGCGCCGCATTATAATCCGGGCTGAGCACGGTATTGAAGCGTCGACAGGCCGCAGCGCGGACCGCACGCAGAAAACGGCCGTCACGTTCGTCGCCGTTCCATCCCCCCAGCACGCTGACCCGCCGCCCGTCCTTGAGCACGAACGCCGCAACATCGACGGCGTTTGCAGAAGCATGTTCGGACAGGCGTTCGCTGCCCGCGATCGGGCGGCAGGAATAGGTGCCGAAGGTCTCGATCCTCACCACAGGGCTGCCGAATTCGCCCATCGCCGGGATCTGCAAATCGCTCTGCACCCACTGGGTGAAGGCAAAGGCGAGCGGGCACGTCATCGCGCCGAGGTTGGTCGTCGGCGTGCCGATGTCGCGGAGTTGAACCGCGTCCAGCGCCGAACAGCCGGAACTGAAATTGCGGTCGGGCAGAAGTGCGTAGCGGGCGACCACGCGGTCGAGCTTGCCCACGCATATCCGCAATGCTGCGGCGTCGAGGCCGCGTACCGGACGCACCGAAGGACGTCGCATGGTCGGCCTGTCGATGCAGGCGTGAAGGGCCAGGAATGAGATCACAAACGCAAAACGTACTCGCATCGCCTGTACATAGCCCCCCGGTTGACGTGGTCCAACATCTCGCTAAAGCCGCCGACGGGCCACGCGGTCCCAACGCCGCGCTGCTCTCTGTAAGGAGAGAATATATGACTGACTTGTTACGTCCTGACGTGCGACCTGCGCGTCCCTTCTTCAGCTCCGGTCCCTGTGCCAAGCCGCCCGGCTGGGACGCGTCGCGCCTTGCGACCGGGTCGCTCGGCCGCTCTCACCGATCGAAGATCGGCAAGGCGCGGCTGCAATATGCAATCGACCTGATCCGCGAAATCCTCGAAGTGCCCGATTCCCACCGCATCGGCATCGTGCCCGCGTCGGACACCGGCGCGTACGAAATGGCGATGTGGACGATGCTGGGCGCACGGCCGGTCACTGCCGTCGCATGGGAGAGTTTCGGCGAAGGCTGGGTCACCGATGCCGTCAAGCAACTGAAGATCGATCCGGTCGTGCTGCGCGCGGATTACGGTCAACTTCCCGATCTTGCGAGCATCGACCAGAGCCACGATGTGCTGTTCACCTGGAACGGCACGACCAGCGGCGTCCGCGTTCCCGACGGCGACTGGATCAGCGACGCGCGCGAAGGCCTGACCTTCAACGACGCGACCAGCGCAGTGTTTGCCTATGACATGCCGTGGGACAAGCTCGATGTGACGACCTTCTCGTGGCAGAAAGTGCTGGGCGGCGAAGGCGGGCACGGGGTCATCATCCTGGGGCCGCGCGCGGTCGAGCGACTGACCAGCTATACGCCGCCCTGGCCGTTGCCGAAGATTTTCAGGCTGGTTTCGAAGGGCGCGCTGACCGAGGGCGTTTTTAAGGGCGAGACGATCAATACGCCGTCGATGCTGGCAGTCGAGGATGTCATCTTCGCACTGGAATGGGCAAGGGAACTCGGCGGGTTGCACGGACTGATCGCGCGGAGCGATGCCAATGCGGCGGCGCTCGATGCCATCGTGACGGAGCGCGACTGGCTCGGGCATCTCGCTGCCGACCCTGCAACACGGTCGAAAACGAGCGTCTGCCTGACCGTCGAAGGGGCGGACGAGGCGCTCATCAAAAAATTCGCTGCGCTGCTCGAAGTCGAGGACGCTGCCTATGACGTTGCCGGATACCGCGATGCCCCGTCGGGGCTGCGAATCTGGTGCGGCGCAACGGTCGATACCGCCGATATAGAAGCGCTTGGGCCGTGGCTCGACTGGGCCTGGGCTCAGGCACGGCTCTAACCCGTGCCCCCGCGCAGGCGGGGGTCCAGCCCCAAAAAGAGAGTCTGGACCCCCGCCTTCGCGGGGGAACACCAATTCCAAAGGATCACCGACATGCCCAAAGTCCTCATCTCCGACAAAATGGACCCACGCGCCGCCCAGATCTTTCGCGAGCGCGGCGTCGAAGTCGACGAAATCACTGGCAAGACCAAGGACGAGCTGATCGCGATGATCGGCGAGTATGACGGCCTGGCCATCCGGTCGGCGACCAAGGTGACCAAGGAGGTCATCGCGGCTGCGAAGAACCTGAAGGTCATCGGCCGCGCGGGGATCGGAGTCGACAATGTCGATATTCCGGCGGCGTCGGCGGCGGGCATCGTCGTCATGAACACGCCATTCGGCAATTCGATCACGACCGCCGAACACGCGATTGCGCTGATGTTCGCGCTTGCCCGGCAATTGCCCGAAGCCGACGCGTCGACGCAGGCCGGCAAGTGGGAAAAGAACCGCTTCATGGGCGTCGAGCTGACGTCGAAGACGCTGGGACTGATCGGTGCGGGTAATATCGGTTCGATCGTCGCCGAACGCGCGCGCGGGCTGAAGATGAAAGTCATTGCCTACGACCCCTTCCTGACGCCCGAACGCGCAGTCGACATGGGGGTTGAGAAGGTCGCGCTCGACGAGCTGCTGGCGCGCGCCGATTTCATCACGCTCCACACGCCGCTGACCGACCAGACGCGCAATATCCTTTCGGCCGAGGCGCTGGCCAAGACCAAGAAGGGTGTGCGGATCATCAACTGCGCGCGTGGCGGCCTGATCGACGAAGCGGCGCTGAAGGCGGCGCTCGATTCGGGGCAGGTCGGCGGCGCTGCGCTCGATGTGTTCGTCGAGGAACCCGCGACCGCATCGCCGCTTTTTGGAACGCCAAATTTCATCTCGACACCGCATCTGGGCGCCTCGACCTCCGAAGCGCAGGTCAATGTCGCCATTCAGGTCGCCGAGCAGTTGTCGGACTATCTGATGCAGGGCGGCGTGACGAACGCGCTCAACATGCCGTCGCTGTCGGCGGAGGAAGCACCGAAGCTGAAGCCATATATGGCGCTCGCCGAACGGCTCGGTTCGCTGATCGGCCAACTGGCACACGATAATCTGACCAAAATCAGTATCGAAGTTGAAGGTGCCGCCGCCGAGCTTAACATCAAACCGATTACCGGCGCGGTGCTGGCGGGTCTCATGCGGCGGTATTCGGACACGGTGAACATGGTCAACGCGCCCTTTATGGCGAAGGAGCGCGGGCTCGACGTGCGCGAGATAAGGCACGACCGCGAAGGCAATTATCAGACGTTGCTGCGCGTTTCGGTCCAGACCGAGGAAGGCGAGAAGTCGGTCGCCGGGACGCTATTCGGCAATGCAAGCCCGCGTATCGTCGAACTGTTCGGTATCAAGGTCGAGGCCGACCTGGCGGGCGACATGCTTTATATCGTCAACGACGATGCGCCGGGTTTTATCGGTCGGTTGGGTTCGACCCTGGGCGAAGCGGGGGTGAATATCGGTACTTTCCATTTGGGACGGCGCTCTGCGGGCGGCGAAGCTGTGCTGCTCCTGTCGGTCGACTCGCCCGTGGCCGAGCCCGTCCTCTGGCAGCTCTGCAACCTGCCGGGCGTGCGCCGCGTCAAGGCGTTGAAGTTCGTTTGAAAAGCAACCAAGGGGGGCGGCGATGACATCGCTCCCCACCGGCCTCCTCCCCGAAGGATTGCGCGACCGCTTGCCGGGCGAGGCTGCCGCACAGGCGCGGACGGTGCGCGCGTTGCTTGATACACTCGAGGGACAGGGATTTGAGCGGATCGCGCCGCCGCTCGCCGAATATGAAGAGGGGCTGGTCGCGCGGCTGAAATCGTCGCGAACCGACCTTGCCCGGTTCGTCGATCCGCACTCCCGTCGCACACTTGCCATCCGCCCCGACATCACGCCGCAGGTCGCGCGGATCGTTTCGACCCAGCTTGCAAAAGTGCCGCGCCCCTTGCGCCTCGCTTATGCCGGGCCTGTGCTCAAGCTCAGCGCGAGCCAGCTCAATCCGGAACGCGAGACGATGCAGGTCGGAGCCGAGTTGATCGGCAGCGATGACGTCGACGCCGCGTGCGAGATCGCAAGACTTGCTGTCGACGCCTTGAAAGCCGCTGGTGTCGACGGCGTCACCGTCGATCTGACCATGCCCGACCTGGTGCAGACCATCGCTGGGCTGGTTCTGAGGCCTGAGCGGATCGCACAACTGGACGGGCTGCTGGACACCAAGGACGCAGGGGCGCTCGTACGCGACGGCTTTGCCGACTGGCTTCCGCTGATTGCCGCGACCGGTCCGGTCGCAAGCGCAGTGACCGCGCTGCGTGCCTTCGACCACGCCGGCTTGATGGCATCGCGCATCGCCGGGGTGGAAGCTATCGCGGCGTCGATCAAGGATGCCGGCGTTCGCATCACGCTGGACCCAACCGAGCGCCACGGTTTCGAATATCAGAGCTGGTTCGGATTTTCGCTCTTCGTATCAGGCGCTCCAAATGCCATTGGACGCGGCGGCAGCTATTCCATCGTACATCCCGATGGGCACGAAGAACCGGCGACCGGGTTTTCGATTTACCCCGATAGCATCGCAAGGGACGCATAATGGCCAACGTCACCGTAATCGGCGCGCAATGGGGCGACGAGGGCAAAGGCAAGATTGTCGATCTGCTCGCGGCCCGTGCTGATATCGTGGTGCGGTTCCAGGGCGGGCACAATGCGGGTCACACGCTGGTCGTCGACGGTGCGGTCTACAAGCTCAGCCTGTTACCCAGCGGCATCGTCCGTGGAACCCTGTCGGTCATCGGCAATGGCGTGGTGCTCGATCCCTGGCATTTCCGTGACGAGGTCGCCAAGCTCGCCGGGCAAGGCGTGGCTATTACCCCCGAAAACCTGCACATCGCCGAGACCTGCCCGCTGATCCTCCCGTTTCACCGCGACCTCGATGGGCTGCGCGAAGACGCCAGCGCCTTCAAGATCGGGACGACGCGGCGTGGCATCGGCCCTGCGTACGAGGACAAGGTCGGACGGCGCGCCATCCGCGTCTGCGACCTCGCTCACCTCGACGCGCTGGCGCCGCAGATCGACCGGCTCTGCGCGCATCACGATGCTCTACGCGCGGGCTTCAATGAGCCGCCGATAGACCGCGGTGCGCTCATGACAGCCCTGTCGGAAATTGCGCCGGCCATCCTGCCCTTCGCGAAACCGGTCTGGCTCGAACTCAACGCCGCGCGCAAGGCGGGCAAGCGCATCCTGTTCGAAGGCGCGCAGGGAATGCTGCTCGACGTCGACCACGGCACATATCCCTTCGTGACTTCATCGAACACGGTTTCTGGAACGGCGGCGAGCGGATCGGGCCTTGGTCCTTCTGCAGCCGGATTTGTCCTTGGAATCGTGAAGGCCTATACCACGCGCGTGGGTGCGGGCCCGTTTCCAACCGAACTCGACGATGACGTCGGCCAACGGCTCGGCGAACGTGGGCATGAATTCGGCACCGTCACCGGTCGCAAGCGGCGGTGCGGCTGGTTCGACGCAGTGCTCGTTCGCCAATCGGTCGCGGTTAGCGGCATCACTGGCATCGCCCTGACCAAGCTCGACGTCCTCGACGGATTCGAAACGTTGAAAATCTGTGTCGGTTATCGGTTGAACGGCGCGACGTACGACTACTTCCCGCCGCATGCGATCGATCAAGCCGCAGCCGAGCCGATTTACGAAGAGATCGAGGGCTGGTCGCAGTCGACCGCCGGCGCCCGCAGCTGGGCCGACCTGCCGGCACAGGCGATCAAATATGTGAAGCGGGTCGAAGAACTGATCGATTGT
>JANMKS010000469.1:0-2197 GCA_031372155.1 Sphingomonas sp. | reverse complement strand
GCGTTGACCGCGAATGCTTCGTCCGCCCACGCCATTGCCGGTGCGTCGGACACGTGATCGCTGTAAAAGCGGATGTGCGCCTGTTCGCGCGGAATGCCCTGGTCGTGCATCCATGCGGTCACCATCCGCAGTTTTGCCGGACCATAGCAATTTTCCCCGTCGATGCGCGCCATCACGCGGGTATCGAGGCCAGCGAGCGTGTTGGTCGCGATGGTGTCGTCGAAGCCGACCGCGCGACCGATCGCTTCGGCATAAAGTCGGTACGATGCCGTCGCCATGACGAGCCGGTAGCCTTCGCTCCGATCACGGGCGAGTCGCGCTCGTGCGTCGGCCATGACGTTCCCCGACACGGTCTTTTCAACGAAGCTGTCGACGATGGGAAGCAGGTCGCGCGGGTGAACCGCGTGGCCGACCAGAAGAGTCTGGTTGATTTCCTTCAGCCGGGCACGGTCGATGACGCGCAGCACATATGCCAGAATCGTTATGCCCACGAAAGGAAGCAGGAACAAACGCCACGGATGACGCATTCGAGCGGCGTGGATCAGGAAAAACGTAAACGTGGGACGACGGGTGATCGTCCGGTCCATGTCGTATATTGCAAGCCGGGTCTTAATCTCACTCATCGTGCCCCCCTAACGCTTCGCCGGGTTGCCGTCGCGCGCTTCTTGCCGCATGTCGCCCCGTGATGGGTGAACAGGCCGATTTCGCCGAAACGACAGTGCGCGACCATCGCGCAATCGCGTTCAACGGCGACTTGCGGTTGTCGCGGCTCGGCGACCTGCCCGGACGGCTGGCGATGGTGCGCGATGTCAAGGTCATCGACCTGAGCGGGGTCAGGCGCATCGACACCGTCGGCGCATGGATCGTCCACCGCCTGTCGGTCGATAGCAACGCACCCATCGAAGGCGCCTCGCCCGAAGTCGAGGCGTTGATCGAACAGGTTGCAGGGTCCGACAAGAGCGTACGGCGGCGGCCCGAAAGCATCACCCCCTTTGCACGAGTCCTGGGCGAGATCGGAACCGCGACCGTAATCGCCGGGCGCACATTGCTGGGGCTGCTCGGATTTTTCGGTGCGGTGCTCATTGGTCTCGCCAATACGATCAGGCATCCCGGGCGGTTCCGCCTTAACGCGGTTATCCAAAGGTTCGAGGTTGTCGGCGTCTCGGCGCTCGGCATCATCGGCTTGATGAGCTTTCTGATCGGTGTCGTCATCGCTCAGCAAGGCGCGGTCCAGCTTCGCCAGTTTGGTGCCGAAATCTATACCATCAATCTGATCGGGCGGATCACGACGCGCGAACTCGGTGTGCTGATGACCGCCATCATGGTCGCGGGGCGGTCGGGTTCGGCCTTCGCAGCACAGCTCGGCACAATGAAGCTGACCGAGGAAATCGACGCGATGCGGACGATCGGCGTGTCGCCGATCGAAGCGCTGGTCTTGCCCCGCATGCTGGCGAGCGTGCTGATGATGCCGCTGCTCGGCTTTTACGCGACCATCCTGTCAATCGTCGGCGGCGGCCTGTTCTGCTGGGTCAGCTTGGGCATTCCGCCGGTGACCTTCATCCAGCAAATCCGGGAAGTCGTGCCGATGACCGACCTGTACGTGGGGCTTGTGAAGGCACCGGTGTTCGGCGCGATCATCGGCCTGTCGGGATGTTTCCAGGGTATGCAGGTGGAGGGAAATGCCGAGGAAGTCGGCACCCGAACGACGTCGGCGGTGGTGCAGGCGATCTTCCTCGTAATCGTGCTCGATGCGTTCTTCGCAGTGTTCTTCACGATGATCGGCTGGGTGTGATGGCGGAGGAATTTGCCATCTCGGTCCGTGGGCTCGTCAACCGCTTTGGCGAGGCAGTCGTTCACGACGGCGTCGATCTGGACGTCCGAAAGGGCGAAATCCTGGGCGTGGTCGGCGGGTCCGGCACGGGCAAATCGGTACTGATGCGGTCGATCATCGGATTACAAACCCCCGACGAAGGCGACATCGAAGTGTTCGGCGAGCCGATGGTGGGTCGCAGCGAGGACGAGACGCTCGATATCCGCAAGCGCTGGGGCATATTGTTTCAGGGCGGGGCGTTGTTTTCCACGCTGACGGTTGCCGAAAACGTGCAGGTGCCGTTGCGCGAATTCTATCCGCAAATCGATCAGAAGCTGCTCGACGGCATTGCGGGCTACAAGGTCGTGATGTCGGGGCTGGACCCGA
>JANMKS010000447.1:0-1767 GCA_031372155.1 Sphingomonas sp. | reverse complement strand
CGCTTTTCCTCCTGTTCGACGAGGGCGTCGATGACGAGAGCATTCCTGAAGTCCTTGCCGAAAGGCTCGCCTTCCGCTTCGACCTTTCTGACAGCATGCTTGCCAACGTCGCCGAAGCTACCGTCGCCGAAGCCACCGTCGTCGACAGGCACGACGTGTCGATCTGCCCTGAGATTAGCCGCGAACACCTGCACGCACTTGCTCAGGCTGCGACGGCACTTGGTGTCGCGTCGACGAGGGGAACGCTGCTCGCACTGCGCGCGGCCCGTGCCGCCGCGGCGTTGGACGGTCGACTCTGCGTCCATGACGACGACGTTGTTCTTGCGATCCGCCTTGTCCTTATCCCTCGAGCGACCGTTTTTCCGGTCGAAGACGGCGCCGAAGCCGTCCCGCCCGAACAAGAGTCGCGCGAGGAACAGGGCGTGGGCGATATCGACCGTCCGCTCGACGACGTCATTCTCGACGCGGTTCGCGCGACGCTTCCCCCCGGCATGATTGCGGCCATTGCCGAAAACGGCAGGCGCGCGGCGACGAGCAAGGGACGCGGCAGTGGCGCCAAGTTGAAGGCGCAATTGCGCGGTCGGCCGGTGGGATCGCGGGCCGGAACTCCAAGGGGCGGCAACCGGCTTAGCCTGATCGACACGCTGCGCGCCGCTGCACCGTGGCAGCGACTTCGCCGCGAAGAAGGCGACCGGCGCATTCGCATCGGACGTGACGATCTTCGTATCAAGCGCTTTAAGAGCCGCGCGGAGACCACGACGATCTTTGTCGTCGACGCGTCGGGGTCGTCGGCAGCGGCCCGGCTCGCCGAAGCCAAGGGAGCAGTCGAGCTGCTTCTGGCCCAGGCCTATGTGAAGCGCGCGCAAGTCGCGCTGATCGCCTTTCGCGGCACCACCGCCGAACTGCTCCTTCCGCCCACGCGTTCGCTCACCCGAGCACGCCGTGCGCTTGCCGAACTTCCTGGGGGTGGCGGAACGCCGCTTGCAGCAGGGCTCGCCGCCGCGCGCGAAGTCGTGATTGCGGTGCGAGCCAAGGACCGCACGCCGTTCGTCGTGGTCCTCACCGACGGGCGCGGCAATATCGCGCTCGACGGTTCTGCCGATGCCTTTGTCGCCCGGCGCGATGCCGAGGCTGCGGCGAAAGCACTGGCAGGAACCTCAGGGGTTCTGATCGACATATCCGCGCGCCCCAGGACAGAGGGGCGCACGATTGCCGAAGCAATGGGCGCGCGCTTCGTTGCACTGCCCCGCGGCGACGCGATTTCCGTACGCGACGCGGTTACCGCCGCGTGAGCGACCGACCGCGGTGGGACGTTGAAGGCAAGGACTGGCCCAACCGGGCATCGAGTCGGTTCGTTACAGTCGCGGGTCAGCGCTGGCATGTTCAGGTGGCGGGCACAGGTCCCGTCCTGCTGCTGTTGCATGGAACGGGCGCGGCGACGCACAGCTGGCGCGATCTCCTCCCCCTGCTTGCCGCGCACTTTACCGTCATCGCGCCGGACTTGCCCGGACACGGGTTCACGACGCCCGGCGCAAAGACCTTGCCGGGAATGGCGAGGGCCGTCGAAGCCCTGATCGCAGCGCTCGCGCTGACGCCTGAACTGATCGTCGGCCATTCAGCGGGGGCTGCAATCGGCATCAGGCTGGCGCTGGCCGCGAAAATTCCCCCAAAGGCACTCGTCGGCCTGAGCGCGGCGCTTCTGCCCTTCCCCGGGCTTGCGGCGCGACTGTTCCCGACGCTTGCAAAGCTGCTGTTCGTCAATCCCTT
>JANMKS010000436.1:0-2780 GCA_031372155.1 Sphingomonas sp. | reverse complement strand
ACGAGATAGCCGACACCGCCGACGTCGATGACGGCGTGGTCCGACGCGCTTTCGGCGAGTGTTCCGGTCAGCCTTGCGATCATCTTACCCCCCGGCGCGCGCTCGCCAAATGATGCGCGTGGGTGATCGCAACCGCAAGTGCATCGGCCGCATCGGGGCCGTCGATCTTCGTGCCAGGGAGCAAGCGCGCGACCATCGCGTGAACTTGCGACTTGTCGGCGGTGCCCGTCCCGACGACGGCCTGCTTGACGAGGCGGGGTGCGTACTCGCCAACCTGCATCTCACGAAATCCGAGGCAAGCAAGCAACGCCCCGCGTGCCTGCGCCAGTTTCAAGGTCGACTGGGCGTTCTTGTTGACGAACACTTCCTCCATCGCGGCACCCGCAATGTCGTTGGCGATCACGATCTCGTTCAATTGCTCGGCAAGATAGGCCAAGCGCTCGGCAAGCGGCCGGTCCGACTTGGTGACGATGCGACCGTTGCCGATATGCGCGAGGCGATTGCCCTCCGACACGATCACGCCCCAGCCGGTCGTGCCCAGCCCGGGGTCGACGCCGAGGATGATCAGGCCAGTCGCTCCATGACATCGTCCGGCACGTCGTAATTACCCCAGACGGTCTGGACATCGTCATCTTCGTCGAGCGCATCGAGCAGTTTCAACAGTGTCGCCGCGTCGCCTTCGCCGACAGTCACCATGAGCTGTGGCCGCCACGCGAGCTTTGCGCCTTCGCCTTCGCCGAGCGCCTCTTCTAAGGCCTTCGCCACCGGATGCAGCGTTTCGACGCTCGTCCAGACTTCGTGACCGTCCTCGCTTGACGAGACATCCTCGGCACCCGCCTCGAGCGCGGCTTCGAACACCGCGTCGGCATCGCCCGCCGTCGCCGGGTAGGATATGAGGCCCACCCGGTCGAACGCGTGGCTCACCGATCCGCCCGCGCCCAGATTGCCGCCGTTCTTCGACACAGCGGTCCGGACATTGGTTGCCGTGCGGTTGCGATTGTCGGTCAGCGCCTCGATGATGAGCGACACACCGCCCGGACCGAAACCCTCGTAGCGGATTTCCTCATAATTCGCGGCGTCGGCACGCGAGGCGTTGTTGATCGCGCGCTCGATATTGTCCTTGGGCATGCCGCCGGCCCGCGCGGTGATGACCGCGGCGCGCAGCCGTGCATTCATCGCCGGATCGGGCAGGCCCGACTTGGCGGCAACGGTGATTTCCCGGCTCAGTTTTGAAAACGCAGCCGCCCGCTTTTTATCCTGTGCACCCTTGCGGTGCATGATATTCTTGAATTTGGAATGACCGGCCATGCGTAACGCCTATGCCAGTCCGAGCGCGGTCTTGTACATATCGAGCAGCGTTTCTGCTTCGTCGCGCGCGTCCTTCTCCATCTTTCGCAGGCGGATCACCTGACGCATGATCTTCGGATCGTACCCGACCGCTTTCGCCTCGCCGTAGACATCCTTGATGTCGTCGGCGATGCCCTTTTTCTCTTCTTCAAGTCGTTCGATACGCTCGATCAGCAGCCTCAGCTGGTCGGCCTGGATAAGGTCGCTCATGTAGTCCCCGCGAAGTTTGAGCGCGGGCAACTAGGACGGTTCGACCCAAGCCTCAACCATTCTTCGCAACGCTTTGCGACATGCGCAGCAATTGTTCGGGCGTCGCTTCGGGCTGGCTGCGCTTCCATTCGCTGTAGGGCATTCCGTAAATCGCCTCGCGCGCGGCATCCTTCGTCATGCCGCCGGCCTCCTCCACCCAGTCCGACAGGCAATTCCGGCAGAATCCCGCAAGGCCCATCAGGTCGATGTTCGCCGCATCGGACCGATGCCGCAAGTGACCGACGAGGCGACGAAACGCGGTGGCCGCTACGGCATCTGGAATGTCTGACATAAGGCCTCGCTTGAATTGTCGTGGCCAGTCTCTATCGGAAGCGCGGACCGACCGGGAGAGACAAATTGGTTCGCACCCTCGCGCCGCGCGACCGCAAGGTCCGTATCCTCGCAACGCTGGGGCCTGCGAGCAGCACGCCTGACATGATCGAGAAGCTGGCGCGTGCGGGCGCCGACGCCTTCCGCGTCAACATGAGCCACGGCGTACAGGACACGCACCGGGCAACCATCGCCGCCATCCGTGGCCTGGAGAGGGTGCTCGGCCGCCCGACGACGATCCTTGCCGATCTGCAGGGGCCAAAATTGCGCGTCGGCACGTTCGCGGACGGGAAGGCCGAACTGGTAACGGGCGCCACTTTCCGGCTCGACCGGGATGCAACGCCGGGAGATGCACGCCGGGTCTCGCTTCCGCACCGCGAGATCTTCGAGGCGCTCAAAGTCGGGGCGCGCCTGTTGCTCGATGACGGAAAGCTCGTCTTGCGCGTGACGGGAATGGCGGACGATCACGTCGCGACCCGGGTCGAGGTCGGCGGCATGCTGTCCGATCGCAAAGGGCTCAACGTGCCCGATGTCGTCGTTCCGATGGCGGCCTTGACCGAAAAGGACCGGAGCGACCTCGCATTCGCGCTGGACTGCGGTGTCGACTGGGTCGCGCTGTCGTTCGTGCAGCGGCCCGAGGATCTGGCAGAGGCGCGAAAGCTGATCCAGGGTCGCGCCGCACTGCTCGCCAAGATCGAAAAGCCGGCGGCGCTCGATCGGCTGGAAGATATCGTGGAACTGGCCGATGCGGTCATGGTCGCGCGCGGCGATTTAGGCGTCGAACTCCCTCCGGAAGCGGTGCCGCCCGCGCAAAAGCGCATCGTCGAGACGGCGCGGCGCATGGGGCGACCCGT
>JANMKS010000426.1:0-3874 GCA_031372155.1 Sphingomonas sp. | reverse complement strand
ATCGACATCGAGCTTGCGACCGAAGACACCGAAAAGTTCATCGAAGCGGTCGCGCTGATGGAGCCGACCTTTGGCGGCATCAACCTTGAGGATATCAAGGCGCCCGAATGCTTCATCATCGAACAGGCGCTGAAGGAGCGCATGAAGATTCCGGTCATGCACGACGACCAGCATGGGACCGCGATCATCACCGCCGCCGGACTGATCAACGCGGTCCACCTGACGGGGCGTGAACTGAAAGACGTGAAAGTCGTCGTGAACGGTGCGGGCGCCGCGGCGATCGCGTGTACGGCGCTCATCAAGGCGATGGGCGTGCGTCCCGACAACGTCATCATGTGCGACCGATCGGGAGTCATTTATCAAGGTCGCGAGGCGAGCATGGATCAATGGAAATCGGCACATGCCGCAAAGACGGACGCACGCACGCTCGAGGAAGCGCTCGACGGAGCAGACATATTCCTCGGACTGTCGGCAAAGGATGCGTTGACGCCGACGTTTCTTGAAAAAATGGCGAAGAACCCGATAATTTTCGCAATGGCCAATCCTGACCCAGAAATCACGCCACCGGCGGCAAAGGCTGTGCGCCCCGATTGCATCGTTGCGACCGGGCGGTCGGACTATCCGAACCAGGTCAACAACGTGCTGGGCTTCCCCTTCATCTTTCGCGGTGCGCTCGACGTGCGCGCGACGGCGATCAACGAGGAAATGAAGATTGCTGCCGCCAACGCCATTGCCGCGCTGGCCCGTGCTCAGGTGCCCGAGGAAGTCGCGGCGGCTTACGGCGGGCGCATGCAGAGCTTTGGCCCCGATTACATTATTCCGGCCCCCTTCGACCCGCGCCTGATGGAAGTCGTTCCCGCCGCGGTTGCGCAAGCCGCAATGGATTCGGGAGTTGCCACCCGGCCGATCCTCGACATGGACGCCTATCGCCATTCGCTGCGCAGCCGCCTCAATCCGACGACATCCGTCCTGAGCTTGGCTTATGAAGGCGCACGCGCTCATCCCAAACGCGTCGTTTTTGCCGAGGGCGAGGAAGAAGTCGTGCTGCGCGCCGCCATCGCCTTCAAGGACGGCGGTTACGGCACGCCGATCCTGGTCGGCCGCGACGACGTACACGAACGGCTGAGTGCGCTCGGCGTCACCAACCCTGAGACGTACGAGGTCCACAACAGCCGCCACTCGCCGCTCGTACCGGCGATGGTCGACAAGCTGTACGAGCGGTTGCAGCGGCGCGGATACTTGCGGCGTGAAGTCGAGCGTATGGTCAACCAGGACCGCAACGTCTTTGCCTCGCTGATGCTCAAGATGGGCGAGGCCGACGCGATGATTACCGGCACCACCCGTACCTATGCCCAGACGATGCGGGAAGTGCGTCGCGTGATCGACCCGGCGGAAGGGCAGACGCCGTTCGGCGTGCATGTCCTTGTCGGACAGAGCCATACGGTTTTCATGGCCGACACGACCGTCAACGAGCGCCCGACTGCGTCCGAGCTTGCTGATATTGCCGAGGGAACCGCGGCAGTCGCGCGGCGGATGGGGCACGAACCGCGGGTTGCGTTCCTGAGCTATTCGACATTCGGCAACCCAGAGGGAACATGGCTCGCCAATCTGCGCGAGGCGGTAGCCATTCTCGAAGCGCGCGGTGTGGGCTTCGAGTTCGAAGGCGAGATGGCACCCGACGTCGCGCTCAACCCCAAAGTCATGGCAAGCTATCCGTTCAGTCGCCTTTCCGGCCCGGCGAACGTGCTGATCATGCCGGGACTGCAATCAGCCAATTTGTCGGCCAAGCTTTTGCGCGAACTCGGCGGAGATTCGGTCATCGGCCCAATGCTGATCGGCATGGAAAAGCCGGTTCAGGTGGCGACCATGTCGTCGACCGCGAGCGAGCTCGTCACGCTGGCGGTGCTCGCGGCCGGTGGCGTCGCGCGGTGACCGACGAGGTAAGAACATTAGGGATCGCTGTTTGCCTGATCCTGATGATCGTCGCGGTGATCGGCAAACTGGCATCCGACTCGAGTCGACCCGCTTCGTCGCGCAGAACGAAGGCGCCGGACAATCGTGATCAGCTCGACGTGTTGACCGAACTGGGCGTGTCGGAGGACGTGGAACGACTTAAGCAACAAGGTGTTGACGTGACTGCTCTGGGATACAGGGCAGCGGATTAGGTCAATTGCCGCCGTCGGGATTATCTGCGGTGGCCCCGCCCTGCCCGACCGAGCCGACCTGACCGATATTGCCGAACAATTCCTGAAAGAAGCTGCGGTCGCGACCGAGCGTCGGGGTCTTGTCGTTCATCGGATTGATCGAAGCGACCTTTTCCACGCCGGTCTTGTCCACGGCAATGACATTACCCGCCTTGTCGAAGCGGACGCGCAACACGGTCTGTTGAACCGGTTTGGGCAGCGAAAACGCAAGTTGCCGCGTGTCGCGCGATACATAATACCAGTCGCTGTCGTCAAATTGACCGGCAAAGGTTGGCCGCCCCAATGCGCGCGACACTGATTCGCGGTTGTCCACGCCCGGCCGGATCGCGTCGACAAGCGACGCATCGGCAATGAATCCCTGGTGCCCGCGAACGCGCGAGCAGGCACCGGTTGCCAGAAGTGCGACGGCGACAGCTGAAATCGTAAGAGTGCGGACCATGTTTACTCGCTTTGACTCGGGCACGCCGATTGCAACCGGACGCGCGGCACTCAATATGCGTCCTTTGACGGCACGGCAAGCGGAGCGACAATGGGTGTATTGGCACGAATGTTCGGCGGCCGCGATCGTGCGGCGTATGTGCCACTCTACAGCGCGATCGTGGCCGAGGCCCGTCGCCCCGAATGGTACACTGCCGTTCGCGTCCCTGACACGATGGACGGTCGCTTCGACATGGTTTCCTTGATCCTGTCGCTCGTCCTGTTGCGCCTCGAACGCGAGGGCGACGCGGGCAAGATGCCCTCTGTGCTGCTGACCGAGGTATTCGTCGACGACATGGACGGAACGATGCGCGAGATCGGTTTCGGCGACCTTGTGGTTGGAAAGCGCGTCGGCGGCATCATGGGCGCGCTCGGGGGAAGGCTCGGCGCTTACCGTGATGGAGATCGTCGCGCGGCGCTTGCGCGCAATCTGTATCGGGACGCGGTTCCAGACAATGCTGCGCTCGATCTGGCGGTGGCAAGGAGCGCTTCTTTCGAGGAACGGCTTGCCGCCATCCCGCTTGCAAGATTGCTGACGGGCACGGTCACGTGAAGGTCGAATTTTCGCGCGAAATCGCGGTCGATGCGATCGGCACCGGCGGACAGGACATGCAGGTCGTTGCCGACGTGGACGAACGTCGCAAGCTCGCTGCCCGTTTCGGGTGGATCACGATCGAAGCGCTCGCAGCCGATGTGCACCTTTCGCTGCGGGCGGGTGGGGTGGAAGCTTCGGGACGGCTGACCGCACGGGTCGAACAGCCGTGCGTGAGCACCGGTGAGCCGGTCGCGGAGATCGTTGATACCGACTTTTCCGTGCGCTTCGTCGAAACTGCGCTGCTTGGATCGGGGCAGGACGAGGTTGAACTGGGTGACGACGACCTGGATGTCATCGAATACGAAGGCCGCTCGATCGACGTAGGTGAAGCGGTCGCGCAGACGCTTGCGCTCAACGTGGAGCCCTACCCGCGCGCTGCGACCCTCGAACCTTCCGACGGCGACCGAACCGTTTACGAAGACGCCAAGCCTTCGGCGTTTGGCGCGCTGTCGGATATGTTCAAGGGTTAGAACGGAACATCGTCGTCGAGGTCGCTGTCGAACGCGCTCGGGCGCGAGGCGGCACCACCGCGCGCCGCACCACCGCCACCAAAGTTACCGCGCGGTGCATCGTCCTGGTTCCAGTCGCTGCCGCCGCC
>JANMKS010000409.1:0-5666 GCA_031372155.1 Sphingomonas sp. | reverse complement strand
ACGCGCATCGAGAATATCCGCGACGCGCTCGCCGCCGTCGGGCGCTGGGGCCAGAAGACCGGCAAGGGATTTTACGATTACGACGAGAAGCGCAACCCGAGCCCGAGTGCCGAAACGCAGAAGATCATCGACGATTTTGCCGCCAAGTCGAACCTGCCGAAGCGGGAGATTTCAGACGAAGAAATCATCGAGCGGACGCTCTACCCAATGGTCAACGAAGGCTATCTGATCCTCGAAGAAGGCAAGGCGCAACGCGCGTCGGACATCGATGTCGTATGGATCTACGGCTATGGCTGGCCTGTCTATCGCGGCGGACCGATGTTCTGGGGCGACCTGGAAGGGGCAAAGAAGATCGTCGCCGGATTGGAGAAGCACGGCTTTGCCGTGGCGGAGAGTTTGAAGGCGAAGGCGTAGCGCGCGACATCACCGCTTTATTTACCCTTTGTGGCTAAGCCCGTGCCGGATCAGATATTCCGGCAGGGGCAAGGTTTCATGGACATGTACAACGGCACCGAATTTCGCGGGCACGCCGAAACCGAAGAATTCGCGCCCGCCGTCCAGCGCGATCCGCTCGCCAACACGTCGATCGGCGAGGTCATCGAGATTTCGGGATCGTCGTCGCAAGTCCGGCTGAACCTGGAAACGGTGCGTGCACTGACCGATGCCGCCGACCCCTGCCTCGCCATGGGCGGACAGGTCGGGAGCCTTATCAAGGTCAAGGTCGGGTCGACCTGGCTGATGGCGAACATCCGCACATTGAAAACCGACGGCGACCGCACCGGCTCGGCAATCGGGCATATCGACTTCCTGGGCGAAGGCGACGAAGAGCGGCTGACCGCGAAAGTCTATAATTTTCGCCGCGGCGTGACGCGCTATCCTTCGCCGGGCTCGCTCGCTTATCCGGTGACGTCGGCCGACATGAAACAGATGTACGCCGCCGACGACCGGCCGCACATCGAGGTCGGGACGGTTTATCCCACCCGCGACATCCGCGCCGCGCTGTTCATCGATGCGATGCTCGGCAAGCATTTCGCGCTGCTGGGATCGACCGGTACCGGCAAGTCGACGTCCGCGGCGCTGATCCTGCACAAGATTTGCGAGATGGCCCCGCAGGGTCACATTGTCATGATCGATCCGCACGGCGAATATTCGGCGGCGTTTAAGACCAACGGTGCCTTGTTCGACGTGTCCAACCTGGCGATGCCGTACTGGCTGATGAACTTCGAGGAACATTGCGAAGTGTTCCTGACGACGACCGGAAACGAGCGCCAGACCGATGCCGACATCCTGTCGAAATGCCTGCTGGGTGCGCGTGCAAAAAGCCGGACGGCGGAGGGCATTTCGAAGCTGACGGTCGATTCGCCGATCCCTTACCTGCTCTCTGACCTGACCGCGCTGATTACCGCCGAAATGGGGCAGCTTGGCAAGGCCACCGACAATGCGCCGTACATGCGGCTCAAAACCAAGATCGACGAGATCAAGGCCGATCCGCGCTACAGCTTCATGTTTTCGGGAATGCTCGTTGCCGACAATATGGCGAACTTCCTCGGCCGGATTTTCCGCCTTCCGGGCGATGGCAAGCCGATTTCGATCATCGACGTGTCGGGCGTGCCGTCGGACATCACCTCGGTGGTGGTTGCTGTGCTCGCGCGGATGGTGTTCGACTATGCGATCTGGAGCCGCAACGAACCGCAGCGCCCGATCCTGCTCGTGTGCGAGGAAGCGCATAGATATATTCCTTCGGACCGGGTGACGACCGGGGTCGCGGTTCGCAAGATCCTCGAACGGATCGCAAAGGAAGGCCGCAAATACGGCGTTTCGCTCGGTCTCATCACGCAGCGTCCGTCCGATCTTGCCGAAGGCGTGCTGTCGCAATGCGGCACGATCATCGCAATGCGCCTGAACAACGATCGCGATCAGGCCTATGTGCGCTCGGCGATGCCCGAAGGCGCGCGCGGGTTCCTCGATACGATTCCTGCGCTCCGTAACCGCGAGTGCATCATCTGCGGCGAAGGCGTTTCGATTCCGATCCGCGTCTCGCTCGACAATCTCGACGAGATGAAGCGGCCAGCCTCGAGCGACCCGCTGTTTTCCGAATTGTGGAAGGAAAGCGGCGGCGAAGAGGAAACGATCGGGCGGGTCATCAAGAAATGGCGGTCGCAGGGTCGCTGACCCGGCGCTAGGGCGGGGCGCATGACGATGCGATCTCAGGCCCGACCCAAGTCGGCGGTCAGCACGGGTGTCGGACTTGCCGGGCTGGCAGGACTGTTCGCGTGGTTTGCGATTGCGCGGACGTTCGGCATGTCAGGGCCATTTTCTGCGCTTGCCAATGTCGCGGCATGTGCCGTGCCGATGGTGCTGTGGTCGCTGCTGGTCGACAAGGTGCATCGCAACCGGACCACCGGCATCGACTGGGATCGTCCGCTGCCGCCGCGTGCCAGTACGCTCGACATTAGCCTGGCCAAACTGGCCGGGCTGTTCGCGACATGGGGCATGATCGGGTGCATCTACGCGCTCGCCCGGTTCTACTGGACCGGCAATTACGTGTTCGCGATGAAGTGCCTTGCCGCGGGCGCGCCGTTCCTGCTCATCGCTGCGCCGCTGTACGTAATATGGCTCGACCGAAGGCTGGTCCATCCCCGAGACGGGGCGTGGGCGTTCGGGCACTGGTTGCTCGGGCGCGGCCCCGCCGACCGGGACGCCATTGCCGATCACTTCCGAAGCTGGGCAGTGAAGGGCTTTTTCCTCGCCTTCATGCTGTCGATCGTGCCGGGCGGGTTCTACGACATCGTGGCGCGACCCTGGGGCGAGATCGTCGCGGGTCCGGTGGCGTTTGCCAACTACCTCATATCGTTCATGTTCGTGATCGACGTCGCGATCGCGACCGTCGGTTATCTTTTGACGATGAAGCCGCTCGACGCGCATATTCGTTCGGCGACCCCCTATGCCGAAGGGTGGGTGGCGGCGCTGATCTGTTACCCGCCGTTTGTCCTGATGGGGGCGGGGGGGCCGCTCGATTATCACTCCGGCACGGTCGACTGGGCGTATTGGTTCGGGGGTCGCGAGCAGGTGCTGTGGCTGTGGGGCGCCGCGCTCGTCGTGCTGACTGCGATCTACGCGTGGGCGACGGTGGCGTTCGGATTGCGGTTTTCCAACCTCACGCATCGCGGCATCATAACGCACGGGCCTTATGCCTGGGCCGCACACCCGGCGTATTTGTCGAAGAATGCGTTCTGGTGGCTGTCGACGCTGCCCTTCCTCGTCACGACCGGAAGCCTGACCGACGCGGTCCGCAACACGGCGATCCTGGTGGCGGTCAGCGGCGTGTACTGGTGGCGCGCGAAGACCGAGGAGAAGCACCTGTCGAGCGACGCCGATTATCGCGCCTATCTGTCGTGGATAAGGGGCCGCCGGGCGAAACACTGACCGCTGCGGGTGGTGCAAGTGCCCGTGAGGTGATAGCCCAAAAGAAAATGGTCGCGCTCATCCGGTTGAGGAGAACGCACAGATGACCGCACTCGACGAAAACAAGCTCCACGCCCTTGTCGGCAAGATGCTCGGCGATCTCGGCGGCGCGATGAGCGTGCCCACCGTCCGCATCGGATTCCGGCTCGGCCTGTTCGATGCCCTGCACGCGCACGGTCCGATCACTGCCGAGGCGCTGGCGGGCCACACCGGTTGCATGGGCGTGCGATACGTGCGCGAATGGGCGCTGGCGCAGGCGGCCAACGGCTATGCCGATTATGACAGCGCGAGCGACGCCTTCAGCCTCAATCCCGAACAGGCGATGATCTTCGCGGTAAAGGACAGCCCCGTCTACCTCGCGGGCGCATTCGACCTCGCCGCCGCCATGATCGAGGGCGAACCGATGGTCGAACAGGGCTTCCGCACCGGCGAAGGAGTCGGCTGGGGTGAAACCGGCGGATGCCTGTTCTGCGCGGTCGGCGCGTTCTTCAGGCCGGGTTACGTCAACAGCATCGTGCAGGCGTGGCTGCCCGCGCTCGACGGCATGCAGGCGCGGCTGGAGAAGGGCGCGAGCGTCGCCGACATCGGCTGCGGTGTCGGCTTCTCGACGCTCTTGATGGCGAAGGCGTTCCCGAACAGCAGCTTCATCGGTTATGATTTCCACGCGCCTTCGATCGTAAAGGCCCGCGAACACGCCGTCGAACACGGTCTCGCCGACCGCGTCCGGTTCGAGACGGCAGAGGCCAAGCATATCGCCGACCGCGACTTCGACCTGGTCACGGTGTTCGACTGCCTGCACGACATGGGTGATCCGCGCGGGTGCGCGGCGCACGTCCGCCAGATGCTGAAGCCCGACGGTGCCTGGATGATCTGCGAGCCGATCTCCGCCGATACGCCCGCTGCCAACATGGGCAACCCGGTCAGCCGGCTTTACTACAATGCCTCGACGATGATCTGCGTGCCGACCTCGCTCGATCAGGAAGTCGGCGAAGCGCTGGGCGCACAGGCGGGCGAGGCGAAGATTACCGAAGTACTGACCAGTGCCGGCTTCTCGCACGTGCGGCGCGCGACCGAGGGGCCGTTCAACATGATACTGGAGGCGCGGCCGTAAGGCGCTCGGCTATAGTCATAAACTGTGGTCCGTGGCAGCAATGCCGGGCGGGTCGATTGATGAGGGGCTTTGACATGGCAACTGTGGCACAGCCGTTATTCCACCCAGCCAAGCCCGACCTCCTGTCGGGAACGCCCCGCGCGCATGCGGTCGATCGGTGGATTTATGTATTCACCGCGGCGAGCTTCGTCGCAATCGTGCTGACCGGGTTCATTCCCGATTCGGTCGGAAAGATGGCAGCCGTCGAGGCCGGAACAAGACCGCCCTTCCCGATGGTCATGCACCTTCATTCCGTCCTTATGGGGTCGTATCTGGTGCTTCTGCTGACACAGACGTGGCTGGCAGCGACAGGCAGATTGCGGTGGCACATGCAATTGGGGGTCGCGGCAGGCGCGCTCGTTCCAGCACTTGTCGTTGTCGGATTCATGCTCGTCCAGACCATCTATGCCAAGACCTGGACCGCGTATCAGGCCGCCGCTCCGGGTGCGCGTGACAAGCTTCTGGCGGTGCTGTCGCGCAAGGAGAATATCCTGCTTGTCCAGATCCGGATGGGCGTATTGTTTCCGCTGTTCGTCGCGATCGGTGTGCTTGCGCGTCGAACCGATGCCGGTCTCCACAAGCGCATGATGATCCTTGCGACCGTCGTCGTTCTGCCGCCTGCGATCGATCGCATCCACTGGTTGCCGAGTACCTTTCCGGACAGCTTTCTTACGACCGAAGCCTATATGCTGCTCGCGGTTGCGCCAATGTTCGTGTGGGACATCGCCCGCAACGGCTTCGTGCATCGGGCCTATCTGATCTGGCTGGGCGTCACCCTGCCCTTTGCGATCGCCTTGAACGGATTGTGGAACACGCCGGGGTGGCACGCGGTCGCGGGCGCATTGCTTCGGCCCTGAACTTAAAAACTCATCTCGTCATAAACCTTCGACACATCGCCGCCCCATTCGCCGTGATATTTGTCGAGCAGACGCTGCGCCGGGACTTTGCCGCTCGACACGATTTCGCGAAGTGGGTCGAGGAAGCCCTGTTCGGTGTCGCCGATCGCATTCTGTCGGTTTCGCGCTTTCAACCCAGCGTCGGCGATGTCGAG
>JANMKS010000338.1:0-4167 GCA_031372155.1 Sphingomonas sp. | reverse complement strand
GGCAACTTTGTGCGCCTCGGCAATGGTATCTTCATCGAAGCGGTCGGGAATGCCGTGCTTGTGAATCGCGATCAGACTGAACGCTCGGGCGGCAAAAGGGTCACCCAGTACCTGAACGACGCGCGCCATGATCCGCGGGGGACGTCCAGATTTTTCGGCCAGCACCAGGTCACCGTCCTTCGCCCCGCCCAGATCGCTTATGGCGGTGTCACGCCGCTCGCGCTTATCGACCGGCTTCAACCAGAATTGCCCGCTCTCCTCGCGACGCACCACGCCCAGCATCTGCTCGGTAGCCCCGGCCAGCGTCTTCATCGGGTGTGCGACGTGCCCGCCCCCGCGCTCCTCTGTGCGCGCCAGTATCCGGTCGCCGACACCCAGCGCGGACCTTTTCCCGCGCTCGATCACACGCAGCCGTGGCGGCGGCGTGTCGGCCTGCCAGTTGTCGGGCGTCGCGAACACGCTGTCACCGTCCATGTCGACGACGCGCAGCACCGTGACCTTCGGCAGCCCACCCATCTTGTGGAACGCACGACCCGGTGCCGAATCGATCAGCCCCTCGTCGGCCATGTCCTTCAGCATCGATTTCAGCGCAATTTTGTCCGCCCCATGCAGCCCGAACGCCTTGGCGACCTCACGCTTCCCCGCCGCGGTCGGCGATGTGGTGATGAATTCGAGAATCTGTTCGCGCGACGGCAAACCGGGGGCAGTTCTGGACATGCCTCTCCCTATCCGTTCGTCCCGAGCGAAGTCGAGGAATCATCGCAGGTCAAGCTGCCTCGACTTCGCGCGTCAGGAACGGATATGGGCAACCCGTGACTTACGACTTCCTCATCATCGGCGGCGGCATCAACGGGACAGCGATTGCTCGCGAGGCTGCTCTCAACGGGAAGTCGGTGCTCCTGGTCGAAAAGGACGATCTCGCCGCGCACACATCGTCGGCGTCGACCAAGCTCATCCACGGCGGGCTGCGCTACCTCGAATATTACGAGTTCAAGCTGGTCCGCGAAGCGCTGCAGGAACGCGAACGTCTCCTCCGCGCCGCACCACACCTCATCTACCCGATGCACTTCGTCCTGCCACACGAAAATGCGGTGCGTCCGTGGTGGCTCGTCCGCCTCGGCCTGCTGCTCTACGATACCATAGGCGGCCGTATTTCCTTGCCGCGGTCGCGTTCGTTGAAAAAATCGGACGCCGAGTACCTCCGCCCGCTCCAGCGTCCTGGCAAGGGCTTCGTCTATTCCGACGCTTGGGTCGATGACGCACGCCTGGTTGTTCTCAACGCCATCGACGCCGCGCGTCATGGTGCAGAAATTCGCACAAGGACGGCACTTGTTTCAGCCCGTCGCGAGGGCGACGCATGGAACGCCGATCTTTCCGACGGTGAGACTATCCGCGCACGCGCCCTCATCAACGCTGCCGGCCCCTGGGTCGCCGAAGCACTGGCGCTCACCGGAAGCAACGCGCGCAGCGGCGTCCGCCTGATCAAGGGCAGTCATATCGTCGTTCCAAAACTTTTCGACGGCACTCACGCCTATATGCTGCAACAGCCCGACAAGCGCATTGTCTTCGCGATTGCATACGAGGGAGACTACACCCTGATTGGCACCACCGACGTGCCCGTCGAGAAGCCCGAAGACGCGAAGATCACGGCCGAGGAGATCGGCTACCTATGCGACGCGGCGAACCGCTACTTCGTGAAACAGATCGCAGCTTACGACGTCGTCCGCACTTACTCCGGCGTCCGCCCGCTCTACGACGATGGCGCGAGCGAGGCGAAGGCCGTCACGCGCGATTACGTCCTCGAACTCGATGACAACGGCCCGCCGATGCTCAGCGTATTCGGCGGCAAGATCACGACGGCGCGGCATCTTGCGGAGGAGGCCCTTGAGAAATTTGGCATTGCAGAGCGGGCTAGCCGTAAATCCGTTTTGCCCGGCGGTAATCTGAGCAAGTTGGGAAACTGGCCGGATTTGGAAGGCTTCTGGACCTTCCTCGACGATTATGTTCTTAAACGCTGGACATTCCTTTCGCCAGCGGACGCTTACCGGATGGCGCGCGCTTACGGCACAATGCTCGAGGAGATGCTGGCGAATGTCCGATCTGCTGAGGACATGGGTGAGGACTTCGGCGGCGGCCTGACCGCAGTCGAAGTTGATTGGATGGTCGAACACGAATGGGCACGAACCGTCGATGACGTGATCTGGCGACGCAGCAAGATCGGCCTGCGGCTGAATGATGCCCAGAAAGCACGAATTGCGGACTATCTCCGGTCCCTTGCCGTCACCCTGAACCTGTTTCAGAATCCACTCATCAGCGAAAGCAGCGGCACCGGCGGACAGGTGGATGCTGAAACAAGCTCAGCATGACGAAAAAAGGGGACAGCATGTCGAAAGCCATACTCGCAATCGACCAGGGCACCACGTCGAGCCGCGCCATCCGCTTCGATCCGGACCTTCGCCCGGTTCAGACCGTGCAGCGCGAATTCACGCAGCACTACCCGCGCCCCGGCTGGGTCGAGCACGACGCCGAAGAGATCTGGGCAACGACGCTCGCCGTTACGCGCGAGGCTATGACCGAGTACGTTGCTGCCATCGGCATCACCAACCAGCGTGAGACGATCGTCGCCTGGGACCGCGTCACGGGCAAGCCCATCCACAACGCGATCGTCTGGCAGGACCGTCGCACCGCGGACCTCTGCGCTGCCCTCGGAACGGACGGCCTCGAGCCGGTGGTACAGGGAAAGACCGGTCTGCTCCTCGACCCCTATTTTTCTGCCACGAAAATCAAGTGGCTGCTCGACAATGTTCCGGATGCCCGGGACCGCGCCGCCAGAGGCGAACTTGCGGCCGGCACGATCGACACTTTCCTCCTCTGGCGATTGACCGGCGGCAAGGTCCACGCGACCGACTGGACGAACGCCGGGCGCACGATGCTTTACGACATCCACCGTCGCTGTTGGGACGACGAGCTGCTCCGCTTGTTCGATATTCCCGAAGGATTGCTCCCGACCGTCCACCCTAACGCTTACGACTTCGGCGAAACGCACCTGTTCGGTCGCGCGATCCCGATCTGCGGCATGGCGGGCGATCAACAGGCGGCACTGATCGGGCAAGCCTGCTTCCAGCCCGGCATGGTCAAGTCGACCTATGGCACCGGCTGCTTCATGCTGATGAACACCGGCGCACAGCCCGTAGCGTCGACCCACCGTCTGCTCACGACACCCGCCTACGAGATCGGCGACGATCGTGCATACGCGCTCGAAGGGTCAATCTTCGTCGCGGGTGCAGCGGTCAGATGGCTCCGCGACAAGCTTTGCCTCGTCGACTCCGCGCAGGACACCGAACGGCTTGCCCGCGAAGCGCGCGACGATCACGGCGTCACCGTCATCCCGGCCTTCGTCGGCCTCGGCGCGCCGCACTGGCGACCCGATATTCGTGGATCGGTGCACGGCCTGACACTCGACACCACCGCCGCCGACCTCGTCCGCGCCACGCTGGAAAGCATCGCGTTCCAGACCCGCGACTTGACCGACGCGATGATCGCCGACGGCACGCCGAGACCCGCCGCTCTGCGCATCGACGGCGGTATGGCCCAGAACGCATGGTTCGCCCAATTCCTCGCCGACGTCCTCGAAACGCCTGTGGAAGTGCCCGCCAGTCACGAAACGACGGCCTTGGGCGCGGCAGTGCTGGCAGGCGTCGGCTGCGGCATGTTTGCAAGCACCGCCGAGGCCGGGGCGACTTGGCAGGCATCAGCGCGGTGGAAGCCCACGATTGCGCCCGAACGCCGGGTCGCCATGTTAGGCAACTGGCGCCAGGCAATTGACCACGCCGTCCGATGCGCTTGAATGAACTTCGATGCGCGTCCTGCTGCTAGGGGCCTCGGGAACGATCGGACGGGCGACTGCGCGCGCGTTGATCGCGCGCGGGCATGACGTCGTCTGTCTCCTCCGCAGTCGAACGGGACATGGCGAGTTGCCCGGAGCCGGTATCCGCGTCGGTGACGTGACCGATCCAAAGTCGGTCACGCGCGACGGCCTCTGCGGAGAACGTTTCGATGCCGTCATTTCCTGTCTGGCGTCACGCACGGGTGTGTCTACTGACGCCTGGGCAATCGATTACCGGGCGAACCTCCACGCCCTCGCCGCTGCCCGCGCGCATGATGTCG
>JANMKS010000316.1:0-3849 GCA_031372155.1 Sphingomonas sp. | reverse complement strand
TCGCGGACATCGGGGAGCGAGCGCGCGGTGATCGTCGAGAGCGCATAGACGAGGTAGCGCTCGGAGAGCGCGGCGTCGAAGGGAACTTCGATTTCGGATTCGGTCGGTTGTTGCATTCATGACGTCTAGCAAGCACTCGGGGCCACCGTCACCCCGCTCAACGGGCTTGCGAACAATTGTCGTCCGTCATAGAACATCTCAAGAACGGGAGTTTGCAGATGCAGCAGCCAATCGAGCAAAATTCGCAGGCGCGAAAGTATGCTGCGGTATCGCTTTTCTCCGGCGCAATGGGATTCGATCTGGGCCTCGAAGCAACAGGGCGCTTTGAAACGCTAGCCGTCGTGGAATTCGACAAGTCTTGCTGCGATACTATCCGGTTGAATCGAAACGAAGGACGGACAGCTCGCAAGGACTTGCGCGTTTACGAAGGTGATATAACTAAAATATCGCCTCGCTCCGTGTTGGACGATCTTGGACTGCAGGAAGGGGAACTCGATTTACTCTGCGGCGGCCCCCCTTGTCAGAGCTTCAGCACCACAGGTCGACGACAAACAGTGAAAGATCCCCGCGGAACATTACTCTGGGAAATGATCGAATATATCGATGTATTTCGCCCGAAAACCTTCGTGATCGAAAACGTTCGCGGCTTACTTTCGGCAGCATTGAAGCACAGGCCAATTGCAAACAGACCCGAAAAAGGTGGGCTTCCACTTGATCCTGAAGAAATGCCCGGCTCAGTCATGCAGAGGTTTCTTGAAGACTTACGAAGTCGTTTTGGCGATCTCTATCGGATGGATGTTTTTGAAGTAAACGCCGTAAATTATGGCGCGCCGCAAATTCGCGAGCGTGCGATATTCATCGGCAATCGGCTGGATGCCGTGGTAGAGTTTCCAGAGCCTACGCATGGTCCTGATCAAATTTCGCATGCGACACTGGGGGAAGCGCTTGCCCGGGTGGGGACAGAGGCACATCCCGTGATCATGGACTTTTCTCCGCGTAAAAAGCGTTTTCTTTCGTTGATTCCTCCGGGCGGGAATTGGCGATGCCTTCCCGTCGACCTGCAACAGGAGTCTATGGGGGGAGCATTTCATGCAAAGGGCGGTCGGTCGGGCTGGTGGAGACGATTGAGCGCTGACCTGCCCTGCCCAACGATCGTTACGATGCCCAATCACGCGAGTACCGCTCTCACGCATCCCACAGAAGTTCGAGCGCTAACAGTTGCCGAGTGCGCCGCTGTCCAAGAATTTCCCGAGGAATGGAAATTCGTGGGCACGGCGCAGGAACAGTACCGTCAAGTTGGCAACGCTGTGCCAGTACGTCTTGGCATGGCAACCGGAAATGCCATCGCGAAATGTTTGGACGGTGGTCCTCTTACGACGACTCCAAATGCGAAATCGACGCCCTACCGCCTTGTATACCTTCGCTCACATGTCCGGACGCGAAGGTGGTTCAAGGAAGGCAAGACCAAAGTCTGGGTTGATGGAGCTGACAACGACACAGCTCAGTACGCGCCGCCCGTTACGCACCGGCGGGAGAAAGTATTTGTCGATGCCTGAGGACGTAGAGGAGCCGGAAGGCGCACTGGTGCCACCAATCCCAATGGCAGATGTTCTGCGTCCGCATCGCTTTCGTCGGGAGCAATTGACTGTTGAAATTCCGGAAGACTTCAAATCACAGCTCGCGGAAGAAACCTACCAGTTTCTATGTCGTAGATTTCAAAAGCTAGCTGTTGATTTCGACGATATTGCTAAGACTAACTTTAATCCGTTCCTCCTCCTTATCACCGCGCCGGTCTACAACATTTTCAGCCCTTACGAAGTTGCGGAACGGCTGCAACTAGGTAAGGCGTATCATGGTGACGACACAGCGTTCGGAAAATTGGCCGAAGACAAATTTCTAAAGATACTTGGTGCTCGGTCACCGCCAGAAAAAATTGCGGCCGCCGCCGCAAAAGACGCAGCTGCCAAGGATCGCTGGTCCCCTGTTGACCTCGACATTGAAGTCGAAGGCAAGCGATACCTGATGAGCATAAAAGCAGGCCCATGGACAATGAATCAATCTCATGCGGCTGAGATGATTCGTCACTTTAAGGAGTTGCATGATGCAACGGGGGCTAACCTCGTTATTGGCGTCACGTATGGCAGATACCAAAAGCTGAATAATAAGCCGGCTCTGGTTGACCGCAGTCTCGGCAGGCCCGATTGGTTTGATTTTCTAGTTGGCAAAGATTTGTGGGAATTCGTTAGCGGAGTTAGGGACGTTCACCGCCATATGTACCAAGCTATTCGTGACGGTCAAAAGCGGTTCGCCCGTGAACACGCTGACCGGACATTCTACGAGCACCTGAAAAGTAATGCACTTAGAATATCTCAGTCACTCAGGGCACAATTCGATATCGAGAACGAGGACGATTTTTGGGGAACCCTCTTCAACGCCGCCTTTGAAAGTCATGCCGGATTGCCCGGTGAACCAGAACATGTTCCGCCACTTGTAGATGTCGAAGGTCAAAAAGCGGATTAGAATTTCGATAACGGATTACGGTAATTACGGTGACAGTTACCGAAACTCGCTACCCATACCCCACCCCCCGCCACCACCACATGCTCGATCAGCGGCAGGTCCATGTCGGCCGACAGGCGGCGGAGGCGGTTGGTGACCTGGATGTCGGCGCGGCTTTGAGCCGCCTCTCCACTCGAACGACGACCTTCGCGCCTTGGCGCCTTCGCGTGACGCTCCCTTGGGCCCTCTCTCGAAAAAGAGCCGTCACGGGAGTAAATCCCGCGCCGTCGATCCTGTCCGCTGCGCGGCAGGTCGGCCGGGCAACCTTCGTCTCTTCGACGGACGCTCCCGATCGCTTCGCAATCGCTCCCGTCCGCTCGGCGAAGTTTGCGCTTTCCTACAGCAATCCATATGGGTTATATTGATGCGTAAATTCTAACCCAGAGGAAACGCATCATGGCTTACAAGGACAAGAAGACTGGCCCCTCCACCCCCCGCAACCCCGGCCGTATCTCCTCCTCCCCCCGCCTGCCCGAGGTCGACACCGCGCTTCGGCCGCCGCTCTACCCGGGGCGCGATGCCAATGTCGTTCACGACTGCCCGCCCGACTTGCTCCCGCAGGTCCTCGACGGGCCGATCGACCTGGTGAAGCTGCCCACCCGCTGAGGCGCGGCCGCGACACCTTGTTTCGCACCTCCCGGGCGGTCCGCCGCCCCGGCATCCGGAGACGACCATGGCTCGCCACGACCCCAACCATCCCGCCCCGCGGTTCCCGCTGACCATGCCGCGCGAGGCGTGGGACAGTATGCCGCCGCCCGGCGCGTGCCTGCCGACCGATCCCTTGTTCGAGGGCGCAGCCCCGCCGCACGATGCGCGCGGGTTCGATCATGTGCTCGATCCCGGCCCGAACTGCACCGCCCGACCCGCAATCCATTGCGAAGACGAACCCGTTCCCGATCCCGATGCCGGCGGCCCCGACACCGATCCCGATGTCGACCTGCTGTTCTTCGTCCCCGTTCCCCGCGCTCGTCGCCGCCGCAACGGCTGGAGCGACGAGCGGCAAATCAGCTTCATCGTCTCGCTGTCGCAGTGCGGCAGCGTCGCCGCCGCCGCGCGTTCGGTCGGGATGAGCGCGCGCTCGGCCTATCGCCTGCTCGACGCGCCCGGCGCCTGCGACTTCGCCCGCGCGTGGGATGCGGCCTACGCGATGGGCTATGAGCGGACCCGCGTCGATGCGCTCGCGCGCTCGCTCCACGGGGTCCATGTCCCCGTCTATCGCAAGGGGCGGCTGGTGCGGGTCGAGCATCGCCAGAACGACCGGCTCGCGATCGCGGTGCTGTCGGGGACCCG
>JANMKS010000315.1:0-2009 GCA_031372155.1 Sphingomonas sp. | reverse complement strand
CGCACGCTGCGGCGGCAATTTTGAAACGGGTCACTGAAACTTCTCCTCAAACGTAACAACACACATGTCGTCACGCGAGGGTGCTCCCCCGATCGCCCGCGTCTTCCCGCACGGACAAAGGACCGACCGCGACAGGCAGGTCTCCTGGCTCCCGGGTCAATGCTTGTTCGCGCCTTCCCGGTTTGACCCAGTGGCATGATGCGAACGCGCTCGCCGGTCACAGTTGCGGGAACAGCGCCGGATCCGCACCGGCTTCCCTTTTCATCCCCGTCGCCGGGGAACCTGTCACAGCGACGCCTCTAGCCAGCGGTGCACGTCAATGCAATCACGGGCTTATGGACGTCACGCGCACCCCCGTCATTGTCGGCGTCGGCCAAGTCAACGATCGGCTGAATCTCCTCGATCCGGTCGACCTGATGGCCGAGGCGGTATCGCGCGCCGACATCGACGGCGGCGGCGGATGGATCGCGGCCGCAAAATCGCTGGCGGTCGTTGCGCAGATCTCTTTTCCCGAAATCGGCGACGCGTCGGCTGTTCTGGCCGAGCGCCTCCAATTGCCGCGCCGTGTTGCTACGCAGACGCCTTACCCGACCGGTGAGAGTCCCCTGCAGCTTCTCCATGAAGCGGCCAACCGTGTCGGCACCGGCGAGATCGAGGTTGCTCTCATCGTCGGAGCAGAAGCGCTGCGGACTGCGGCCGAAAGGCGCAGCGGAGACAGATTGCGTGCTGTCGCGACAAAGGGTGCGGCAAAAGGTCTCGCACGATATGGGCTGATTGCGCCGACCGACATCTATCCGCTGTACGAGAATGCGATGCGGGCAGCGCAGGGCCAGACCCTGGCGGAGGCGCAAGCGGAAAGCGCGGACATGTGGTCCGCAATGTCACGGGTTGCGGCGGCCAATCCCGACGCCTGGCTGCAACGGGAGTTGAGCGCGCAGGAAGTCGTCACTGTCGCGGCCGACAATCGCATGATCGCGTTTCCCTACACCAAATTGATGGTCGCGAACGCCGCGGTCAACATGGGTGCCGGCTTCATCGTAACCAGCCTGGCGCGCGCACGAGCGGCCGGAGTTCCCGATGCAAAGCTCGTACACATCGGTGCCAGCGCAGCGGCGCATGAGCCGCATTCAATCCTGAAGCGCGATCGTTATGACCGGTCGGCAAGCATGGTGGCGACGCTTGAGGGCGTAATGGAGCGCAATGCCCTGACCATCGATCAGGTCGATCATGCCGAGCTTTACTCTTGTTTCCCGTGCATCCCGAAGCTGGCGCGCCGGACCATCCGGTGGCCCGACGCGCAAACTGTGACTGTGTTCGGCGGGTTGACCTTTGGTGGCGGACCGATCGGAAATTACATGGGCCACGCCGTCGCCGCGACGGTGCAGCGCTTGCGCGCAAACGGCGGCAGGAGCCTCCTGTATGCAAATGGCGGTTATGCGACGCATAATTTCGCCACTGTGTTGTCGGCGGAGATGACGGGGATTGCCTTTCCTCATGATGCCGACGTCAATTCGGCATGTGCGCGAGGATCGGTTCCGTCGGTCGTCGAACGGTGGGACGGCCCGGCGCGGATCGAGACCTATACGGCGTTCTACAACCGTGATGGCAGTGTACGATCGGGAACGGTGATTGCGCGGACGCCGGAGGGTGCGCGCGTGGTGGCCAGTGTGGAGGACGCGGCGGTGCTGGCGTGGCTGACCGATGGGGTGGACGAGCCGGTTGGGGTGATGGGGACTGCTACGACGGATGCGGAGGGGCTGGTGCGTTGGATGCGGTAGGCGCGTCGCGGTAACGCCGCGCCGTCGGTCGTCGCTGAGCGACGCCGGCCGCGCTTGGCGGAGTGTGCGCTAGCTCTGCTATCGCAGCGCCCCGCCTGCGCGGTGGTGGGCTCGCCGGGATTCGAACCCGGGACCTACAGATTAAAAGTCCGTTGCTCTACCGACTGAGCTACGAGCCCACATGCGCGCTGGGAAGCGTTGCGCCCTATGCGCGTGGCCGTTTCCGGTCAA
>JANMKS010000274.1:0-3316 GCA_031372155.1 Sphingomonas sp. | reverse complement strand
GATACGCATTGTGATTCCCCCATTGGTGTTGGGGGTCCGTTAACGATGCTGCATGACAGCAATGTTGGATTTGCAAGGCATTAACGTTGCGATTGCGTGACTGATCAGGGACGATACGCCCGCACCGCATGGGCGATCAGGTCGGCGCGCTCGAAGTGCACCGGCTTGAACTTGCGCGCCTCGAACAGGCGCATCTGGTCGGTATAGTGCGGCGACGACGGGCGGTTGGTCGCAGCGCCGTACGGCTGGATCGATTCCGAAGCCACGTGCCCCGCCTTGTCCCAGGTCATCACCATGATGAAGCTGTCGCCGTGCTTGACCCGCATCC
Source organism: Sphingomonas sp. (assembly GCA_031372155.1). Taxonomy (GTDB): domain Bacteria; phylum Pseudomonadota; class Alphaproteobacteria; order Sphingomonadales; family Sphingomonadaceae; genus Sphingomonas_O. The sequence goes on along the minus strand of JANMKS010000274.1, from coordinate 2,988 downwards.
GCCCGTCGGGCTGCGGATCCCACACCGTCGCCGCGCGCAGCGTGTCGGTGCCGCCGTTCGCGGGCAGGTCGACCGTCCCGCGCCGCAACCGCTGCACCTCGCTGAGCGGCGGGTCGATCCGTCCGAAGCCCTTCATCAACCGGTCGACCACTTCGCGCAGCTTCTGAGTGCCGTCGGGCAGCGGTTCGCCGTGATAGGCGGCACCGTTCGCCAGGTGCATCATCGCTTCGCCCAGCGCATCGGCGCGGCCCACGCCGTCGCTGTTCCAGTCCCAAGTCTTCAGCAGCGCCTGTGCTTTCGCCAGGTCGGGTTCGCGCGCCAAGTCGAGCGCGAGCAGCTTGGCCATCCACGGCCCGGCAAAGCCCGCGCGGCTGTACGCGGTGTCGAACTTGATCTGCATAAGGCGTTCGGGCGTGATCGTGCGCTTTTCCGCCGCCAGCAACTCGAGCGCGCGGACGATGCGGTTGGTCTTGCGCCCCTCTATGCCGAGCAACGGCGAGAACGCCTTGGGATCGAGTTCCGACCCGGCACCTGCGGCCATGAACGGCGTGTTGTTCGCATTGACGACATAGCCCGACGCCGGGTCCACGATCTTGGGCATGGCGGCAAAGCCCAGCGCCCCGCTCCACATATCGCGCGACGTGTCGCCCGGCAGGACGCCGGTGTAATCGAACCCCGCCTTCCTTTGCGGAAACAGCGCGTTGTAGACATAGGCGATGCGCCCCGTCTTGTCGGCATAGATGAAGTTGGTGGCCGCGATGCCGCCCATCGACATGACCTTGGTCCACTGGTCCCAGTTCTGCGCCTTTTGCAGGCGGTAATATTGCTCGACCAGCCTGGCCTGATCGATGCCCGCATAGCGAATGGCGAAGGCGCCGTTGTCGTTGACGATGACCGGCCCCTGCACCGATCGGTACACGGTCTTTGGCACGGGGAGCGTGAACGGCCCGAACCTGACCGGCAGCCACACCCGCCTGCGCTCGAGCGGCAGCCACTTGCCGTCGTAACGATACTGGTCCCCGGCGTCGTTCAGCACGAGTTTGTAGACATCGATCAGATCGGGTTCGTTGACCGTGTTCGTCCACCCCAGATTGCGGTTGTGACCCAGCAGGACGAACGGCGTGCCGGGGAACAGCGCGCCCGCCATGTCCAGCCCCTGTCCCGAATGGACGACCGCCTCGTACCAGGCGACCTGCCCCTCATACGGCTGGTGCGAGTTCGAGATCAGCCAGGTCTTGCCGTCCGCCATCCGCTTTGGAGAGACTGCGAACGCGTTCGACCCGTTCATCGACGGGTCGCGCCCCAGCGGCGTCATGGCTGGCGTCATCGGTGGCACTGTGCCGCGCGGCGGTGCCTTTCCCTTGGCGAGCTTGCCGATCGTGCTGTCCAGACCAAAGAAGAACGGCGAGCGCAGGACGAAGCCGGTCGCAATATCTTCGCCGTTTACCGGGAACAGCTTTCGCAACCCGACCTCTTGCGGGTGGCGTTCGGCATAGCGGTTCAGGCCCGCGGCATAGCCCTCCAGCACCGCGCGAAGGTCCGCGGGCATTTTCGGGTACTCGCGCGCCGCGGTCTCGCGCGCGCCCAGCAGATGCAGGACATAATCGATCTTTGCGCCGTCGCCGCCGGTCAGCGCGCCGGCACGTCCGCGCGTCATCGCCACGACTTCCTGCAGCGTCGAAAAATCGTCTTCGGCATGGGCATAGGCAAGCGCGTAGGCGACGTCGGCGTCGGTCGGACCGAACAGGTGCGGCACGCCGAACTCGTCGCGAACGATGCGGCCGTCATATTTGTGAGCGGGCGGCGGCGCGGCAGACGATGCCGACAGCGGTTCCCAGACCAATGCTGCAACGGCCAGTAACAGGACGAGCGCCATCAACCCGCCGAATATCCTTCGCATTCCCGTCCCCGCCTACTGACTTTGGTGTCAATAGAGCGCATGCAGCGTGAGCGAGCAAGCGTTTAAGGCAATGCCCAACTCGGCGATGTGCGAGCGACGGCGAACACCCGTTATCTGGAAAAACGGGCCGACTACCAGCAGCGGCCAGCGCAGGATCTGCCAACTTCTCGTCCGGTTGTAAGTCCGCGCGAGCCACGCCTTGGCCGGACCGAAGCGCTTCAATTCGATTTCCGGCACGGCCGGAATAACGATGCGCGCCGCAAACTTCGTCGCGTGCGCGATTATTCTCCGCAACTCGAAACTGCTCATCAGCGCCGCATCATAGTCCTTGCCGCTGCGCCAGCGGACGTAGCGGGCCTGGAAGCGGCGCGGCAACAGGCCGACTCCCCACACAAAGACATGCGGCTCGGGCGTGAGGCTCCAGCGGTTGGGCGTGCTGAGCGAAACCTGGCCGCCCACGCGCGTCACCCGGTCGATTTCGCGAAGATAGGCCGGGACGTCGTGAACATGCTCGATGACGTCGAGCGACACGACCCCGTCAAGCAGGCCATCGGCGAGCGGCAGTGCCTCGCCAAGCGCGGCGGCGAGAACAGGCGTCCCGCCATGTTCGGTGATCAGCCGCTTGGCGACCACGAGGCAGGTCATTGAAGCGTCGATGCCGATGCCCTGACGCGTCTTGTCGGCAGCGGCGGCAAGCAACATGCCCGGCCCGCAGCCCAGATCGAGGAACGTCCCGCCCGACGTAACGCTGCTCAGCCAGCCCGTAATGTCGTCCTGCAACCGCGCGGGTGCTGCCAGGACTTGTGACGACCGAAGCGCTATCCGGTCTTCGCTCCAGCCGGGACGTGTGTACATTGCCCGGACCAGCTCGCCCAGCGGCACGTCCATATTGGCAAGCTCGCTCGCTCTCGCATTGTCTTGCGCCACATCGATCCACAAGGCACCTGCGACCCGGAAGTCGGGGATGCCGTCGATGACAGGATAGCGATGCCGCCCGGAACGACATATCAGGCCGCTGCCGTCCGCGTGGAACTCCGCATGACAGCGCGGACAGCGCCAAGGGCTTGCCTGGGCGAAAGGAAACTCGT
>JANMKS010000238.1:0-3909 GCA_031372155.1 Sphingomonas sp. | reverse complement strand
CATGTTTCCAGCCATCGGCCTCGTTGTTCTTATCGCGATGGTGTTCGGGGGCTTTGCGATCACCGGCGGTCATCTGGAACCCGTGCTGGAAGCACTGCCGCACGAAATGCTGATCATCGGCGGTGCGGCGATCGGCGCGCTTATCATCGGCAATTCGGGCGCGCAGCTGAAGGCATTGGGTGGCGGCCTTGCCAAGGTGTTCAAGGGTCCAAGCTGGAAAAAACAGGACTTCCTCGACACGATCTTCCTTGTCTCAAAACTGATGAAGATGCTCCGCATCGAGGGTCCGGTCGCGGTCGAGCCGCATATCGAAGAACCCAAGACGTCGTCGATCTTTGCCGAATATCCGCGGCTGCTGAAGGATACCGCACTCGTTCACCTGATCTGTGACACGCTAAGACTGGTGGTGGTTTCGTCGGGCACGCTCGACCCGCATGCCGTCGACGACGTCATGGATCATGCCATCAAGACGCACCACCACGAGGCCATCGGACCCGCCGACAATCTGCAGACGCTTGCGGATGCACTTCCCGCGCTGGGTATCGTCGCTGCGGTGCTCGGCGTGGTGAAGACGATGGGTTCGATCGATCAGCCGCCCGCCGTGCTGGGTGCAATGATCGGATCGGCACTCGTGGGGACGTTCCTGGGAGTGTTGCTCGCGTACGGAATGGTTGGCCCATTCGCGACCCGCGCAAAATCCATCATCGAGGCCGACGGCGCAATTTATGGGGTCGTGAAGCAGATTATCGTTGCGACGCTGCACGGGCATCCCCAGCCGCTCGTGATTGAAGCGGCGCGCGCGGGTCTGTCACACGCGGTGCAGCCCAGCTTTGCCGAAGTATTCGACGGAATGCGCGGCAAATAGCATGGCGACCGCTCCCCCCAAACGCGGCAGGAACGAGCCGCCGCCACGCCCGATCATCGTCAGGAAGATCTATGAGGCACCGCACGCAGGACATCACGGCGGGGCGTGGAAAGTTGCCTATGCCGATTTCGTCACGGCGATGATGGCCTTCTTTTTGTTGATGTGGCTGTTGGGAGCGACCACCGAAAAGCAGCGCAAGTCGATCGCCGATTACTTCGCGCCGACGCTTGTGCAAAAGAAAGAGGGGGGCGGCGGCGGTCAGGGGCTGCTGCAGGGCGACACGCTGGTCGCGCACGACGCGATGCCGACGGCAGCAGGTGGCACCGGGACACGCGCTGTTACCAGCACACGCGAAGAGGATCGCCGAAAGTTCATTGATCTGGCGCGCGCGCTGAAGGTGCGGATGGAAGCCAGTACCGGATTGAAGCGCCTGCTTCAAAATGTGCGCTTCACAGAGACTCGTGAGGGCCTGCGCATAGACATCGTCGACGAGGCCAATTTCTCGATGTTCGATATTGCCACCGATCGCCTGTCGCCGTCCGCACGCGCGCTGGTCGACGAAGTCGCCCATGTCGCCGCCGACGTTCCCAACGACCTGATCGTGCGCGGCCACACCGACAGCGTTCCGTATGCCGCCACCGCCCCCATGAACAACTGGCTGTTGTCCACCGCAAGGGCAGAGGCGACCCGGCAAGCGCTGGCGATGTCGGGCGTCGCGGTCGACCGGTTCGCGCGCATCGAAGGCGTGGCGGACCGCGAACCCTATACGCCGGGCGATCCGCTCGATCCCAAGAACCGCCGCATGTCTATCACCCTGGCCTGGATGCGCTGATGCCGATCGATTCCCGTAATTCTACCGGCGGCGCGGTTGCAGATCGGTTAAGCGTGTCTGCCCTAATCGGGTTGCGACGGAGGTCTGGTCCCCGACGTCACGCGGCGGGTCGGCCCCACCGACCCGCCGCAAACCCTCGCCTGGCCCGGCCTTGCTCCCAAGCTGTATATGCCGGGCCTGCTGAGTGGTATAAGACGGGCAAATGCCCGACACCGGCAAGACATTGAACACCTTGCTCAACGTCTCGATGGACGGCGTCATTGTGTTTGGTCACGACGATGTCATCATCGGTTGGAACGACCGTGCCGAACACATATTCGGGTATCCAGCCGACGCGATCATTGGCAAGGTTCTGGCGGAAATGATCCTGCCCGCAAGCGAACGTGCCCAGTATCGGGCCAATCTTGCGCGCTATCTCAAAACCGGCAAAGCACAGATCCTTGGACAACGAGTACAGGCGAAGGGGCTACACGCCAATGGCCAAGAAATTGCGCTCGAACTGGGGCTGATGACGACGACGGTACTGGGCCCCGAAAACTTCATCGCATTCGTGCGTGATGTGACCTTGGAGGAAGAGGCCAAAATCAAAATTGAGGCGCTGCAGAAAGATTTGGATCACCTGACGCGCGTCAGCGCGATGGGAACGATCGCGTCGATGATAGCACACGAACTCAACCAGCCTTTGACAGCCGCCGCCAACTACCTTTCGGTCACCCAAAAGCTTTTGCAGCAGGAGAAGGTTCCTGCATCGATCCTGTCGGCAATCGCCGAAAGCCGGGACGCCATATTCCATGCCGGCAACACGATCAAAGGCGTGCGCGAACTTGTTGCGCGAAGCCAGCCGATTACCACGACCTGTTCATTGACCGAGCTTGTCCACGAAGCGTTGCGTCACATGCTCAAGCAAACCGACTGCAGGATCAGCGTAGATATCGTGCCCGAAGCAGACGCGGTGGTGGTCAACCGCATGCAGATCGAACAGGTTTTGCACAATTTGATGACCAACGCCCTTGAAGCGATGGACGGGGTGAAAGCGTGTGCGTTGACCGTCGAAGGGCACAAGTTCTCCCCGGATCGAGTGGTCATCAGCGTCACCGACACGGGATCGGGAATGTCGGACGCAACGTTCGAGGCACTATTCTCGCCATTCACCGAGACCGAGAAGGTTGGCGGACTGGGTCTTGGACTGTCCATCTGTCGGACGATCGTGGAGCAGCATCACGGCCGGATCTGGGCAGAGCGGAGTCCGGGCAAAACCACTTTCTGCTTCACCTTGCCCACAGCGCCCCCAGCGTGAAGCGATCAGTTCAGCGGCTCGATCCCACCGTCGAACGCCACGCGAAGGACGTCGCTCAAATTATCCATCCCCATTCGGCGCGTAAGGTTGGCGCGGTGCATCTCTACGGTACGCGCGCTGATGTTGAGGTGCGTCGCAATCACCCTGCTTGAATAGCCGGCGACCAGTCCCCGCAAAACGTCGTTCTCGCGATCGCTGAGTTGGTCGAGGAGTTGCTGGGCCTTGCTCTGTCGCCGACCGGCTACCGAGATCGTCTCGATATGCTCGAACGCGAGAGTCAGCGCGTCCAGCAATAGCTGCTCCTGATAAGGCTTTTCGATAAAGTCGGCGGCACCCAGCTTCATGGCTTTTACGGCTGCCCCAACGTCGCCGTGACCGGTAATGACGATTATGGGGAACGACTTGCGGAAATGCTCGGTCGCCTCAAGCACGGCCATGCCGTCGGGTCCGGGCATCTGCAGGTCCAGAAGAACGCAGCCGGGCTTCAAAGTGTCGAGGTCAGCGAGAAAGTCGTCCCCGCTCAGGTAGGACCGCGGGTGGTATCCGCAGACGTTCAGCAAAGCATAGGTCGACCGGCGAACGATGCTGGAGTCATCGACGATGTAGACATTCTTGTGATGACTATAATCAAGATCGCTGTCGGGCACCGATCTCCATTGCACGGTGGCATTCATATTGTTACGCAACTCCAACAAACTTACCTAGGCTAATACTCTTTAACCTTTGAAGCTCAACCCCCAACAGCGCGGCACCGTGCTTAGGCGCGCTTATTTTCATGCCATCCCCGCTGTTTACGGTAAAGCGTCGACGGACTGATGGAGAGTTGACGTGCCGCCGCCGATTGCGTGCCCCCGTGCCTTGCAAGCGCGCCTTCGATGATAAGCCGCTCGGCCTGCTCCAGTGTCAAACCGCACA
>JANMKS010000236.1:0-2494 GCA_031372155.1 Sphingomonas sp. | reverse complement strand
CTGTTCCTGCTGGCGGCCACGCTTGCCTTGACGATCCTCGGGTGGCGCGATTCGGCCTTGCTGGCAGCGCCGGTAAAGGCGGCAACCCCGCCCGAGCGTGCCGAGGTCGACGATTCCGCGCTGCTTCGTCGCCTCGATGCGGATATGCGGCACGAGCGATTATACCGACAAGACGGCCTGACGATAACAGCGGTGGCGGCACGGCTCGGCGTCCCGGAATATCGCCTGCGCCGCGCGATCAACCGAGGACTCGGCGCGCGCAATTTTAATGCCTATCTGAACGACTTTCGGCTGGATGAGGCGCGGCAGGCACTCATCGACCCGCAACAGCGCGACGTGCCGATCGTGACGATCGCCCTTGACGCCGGCTTTGGCAGCTTGGCCCCTTTCAACCGTGCCTTTCGCAACGCCGAGAGCTGCACGCCGACCGAATTTCGTGCCCGCCACTGATCGGATTTCCAAAATCGACCAGTCGAATTCGGAAAGGCGCGGAGCGACGGGGCAATTCCCCAGGCAGAGGGGTTGGGTTCCAAGCAAAGGACTTCGATGCCGCACGATCTGACTCTCGCCGACGCCGCTTTGCGCGTTTTTCCCAATGTCTTCGTCTTCGATGGCGGGCGCTATGTCATAGCGACCCTCGTCATGTCGGCGGTTCTGTTCGTCGCGCACCGGCTTTGGGGTCGGCACCGGATCATACAGACGCGGCGCGCGACGCGTGCGGATTACGTTCGTGAGCTGTCGACTTCGCTACGCACCGTTCTGGTTTACGCGATCGTCTTCACGCCCGTTCTGTGGCTGAAGTCGCACGGATATGGACCCGGGCCGTACGGGGGACCGACCGGCGTGCTGGCGATGAGTGGTTATGTCGTCGTGTTGCTGATCGTGCACGATACATGGTTTTACTGGACCCACCGCATACTCCACCGGCCGCGGTTTTTCCGGAAATGGCATCGCACGCATCATCAGACGGTAACGCCCACGCCGTTTGCCGCCTACGCCTTCGACTGGCGGGAAGCGGTCGTGCACACGGGAATGCCGGTATTGTGGCAACTGACGATCCCGTCACCTGACTCGGCGTTCTTCATTTTCCTGGGGATCATGATTGCACGCAACGTCTGGGGCCATTCGGGAACCGAGTTTCACCACGCCGGATTTGCCGACCACTGGTTCTGGGGCCTCTTCACGACGGCAACGCATCACGACCTCCACCATTCGGGCGGCTTCGGATCGAATTACGGACTGTATTTCACGTGGTGGGACCGCATGATGGGCACCGAACACCCGCGCTATCGCGAGACCTATCGCGAAATAACCGCAAGAACGGCGGGCTCAGCGAAAGTTGTCGGCGTAAGCCTGTAGCTTCAAGACGCGCTCGGGCGCGGGGACGACGTGCGCGGTGAGACCGTTCGTTCGTGCATAATCCGTTGCGGCCTCCAAGGTTGCAAATGTCAGCACGATTTGGCCCCGCGTATCGCCCGACCCGGCCCATCCCGTCAGCGGGTCGGCGCGTTTCGCCTCCGCCGGCTCGAATTCCAGCACCCAGCGATCGGTGCCGCCACGGCCCGACTGCATCGTGCTCTTCGTTTTCTGAAATATGCGCGCGTCAGCCATCGCCGGGTCAATAGGCCCGCGCAACGGCGAATTCCACTGCTTCGGTCAACGCCGCCTTTGCCGTGCTGCCGGCGAATGCGCCTAGCGCATCGATCGCCCGCTGTCCGTAGTGCCGCGCACGTTGCAGCGCATCGTCAATGGCGTTGGTGGAGCGAAGCAACGCGATGCCGTGCGCCAGATCGTCGTCGGAGACACGACGTCCCTCCATTGCATCCTTCCAGAATGCACGATCGCCATCGGACCCGCGCGCATAAGCGAGGATTACGGGCAGCGTAACCTTTCCGTCGCGAAAATCATCGCCGACGCCCTTGCCCATTGTCGCCGCGTCAGACGCGTAATCAATCGCATCGTCGACCAGCTGGAATGCAATGCCGAGGTTGCGGCCATAGACATCGAGCGCGTTTTCGACGGCTTCGTCGCGCTCGGCGACCACTGCGGCAATCTTGCATGCCGCGGAGAACAGAACCGCAGTTTTTGCTGATATGATCTCGAGATAGCGCTCCTCGCCAAGTGCGACCTGGCGCTGCGCCGTGAGCTGGTTGACTTCGCCCTCCGCAATGACGGCCGACGCATTCGACAGGATACGCAACACTTTCAGACTGCCGTCCTCGACCATCAGTTCAAAGCTACGGCTGAACAGGAAGTCACCAACCAGGACGCTCGCCGGATTGCCCCAGATGATGTTGGCGGTGCGCTTTCCGCGGCGAAGTCCCGACCCGTCGACGACGTCGTCGTGGAGCAGCGTCGCTGTATGGATGAACTCGACTGCCGCAGCCAGCTTGTGGTGCCGGGTACCGGGATAATCGAGCAGTTTTGCGCACGCGAGCGTAAGCATCGGGCGCATGCGCTTGCCGCCGCCCGCGATCAGATGCCCCGCCAGTTC